>DAOWOJ010000057.1 GCA_030642125.1 Candidatus Aenigmatarchaeota archaeon
GACATGAAAAACAATTTTATTAAAAAATATTTTAGAGAAACAAAAATAAGATTATATCAGTTTGTATGATCCAGATGTAAGAGAAATGTTTGATTAAGATATAAAAAAATTTGAAAACCAATATTTAAAAAAAGGAAAATTAACAGATATAGATGAAATCCAATATGGAAAAGATGCCGGAATAAAATTAAAATATCTTGCAGATAAATGATATAAACTTTTTATAATCTCTTCTTCTGGAATTATCCTTGGAAAAAATGTTTTGTCTTATTTGGTTGGTAGAGTAAATATAATAAAAACTTTTCATTTTTCAGTAACTGAAATTTTGAGAGCGAAAAAATTAAAGAAAGAATCATTTGGGAATATGGTAATTATGGCAGCTATCCAAAAATCATATTAGAAAAAGATTTTGAAATTAGAAAAAACATTCTTAAAAATCTCAAAGAAACATTGATTTTAAAAGACGTAATGCAAACATTCTCAATAGAAGATATGAATAGATTGGAAAAATTGCTAAAATATTTAGCAGTAGGATTAGGAAACATTTTATATTATGAAAACTTGTCTTCCGAATTAAATATATCTTTTTCCACATTAAAGAAATATCTTGATGCATTAGAAAAAAGTTATGTTATTACAACTGTTCCTCCATTTTATACAAATAAACTAAAAGAAATTACAAAAAGACCTAAACTTTATTTTATAGATGTTGGTCTGAGAAATAGCATTATAAAGAATTTTAACTTAGAACCAAAAGGTAAAGTGCTGAAAAATCTAAGATTTGATTGTATATTAGAGTTTGAAGAAGATCGATTAGTTAACTATTTATATTGAAATGAGATTAATAAACCTATACAGATAGAAATAAAAAAAACAAACGTAAGAAGATTAAGAATGAAATATAAAATAATAGGGGACAATCTTCAGATGGTTGTTGTGGATCTTTCCACTAGTGATATGATCTATGGTGAGGCAGGTGCAATGATCTATATGAGCGACAACATGGAGATGAATGCAGAGATAAAAGGAGGACTTTTAAAAGGGATTAAGCGAAAGATTGCCGGTGAGACGCTATTCATGACTAAGTTCAAGCCAAATGGAGGTAACGGATTCGTTGCATTTGCTGGAAATGCGCCTGGTAGGATAAAACCAATTACGATTAGTGGAAACGAATTCATTGTACAGAAGGATGCATTCTTGTGCGCTCAAGATGGTATTGATCTTGACATTGCCTTTACGAAAAAGCTTAGAGCTGGGTTATTTGGCGGTGAAGGATTCATTTTAGAGCGTCTAAGTGGAGATGGAACTTCCTTTATTCACGCCTGTGGAGACTTCGTCGAGATGGATCTTGCACAAGAAGAGATTATTAAAGTAAATACTGGCTCCGTAGTTGGATTCGATAGCACCGTTGGATACGACATCACGATGGCGGGAAATGTGAAGAGCATGCTATTTGGAGGAGAAGGAATCTTTTTGACTACTTTAAGAGGTCCCGGGCATATAATCCTGCAATCAATGACAATTGCAAATCTAGCAGCAGCACTCCGACCTTTCATACCATCTGGCACATCTGGAAGGGGTAGCTCGCCATTAAGCATTGGAAGATTATTTGAGGATTAAAATAAAAAGAAGAAGAGAATTAAAAGCTTATATTGTTTTTTATAAATGTAAAGAAAAAGAAGAAATAGTCAATGATTGCAGAATAATATATGTTAATCTTTTTGGATTAATTGAAAAATTATAAGTCTAAATGTAATATAATCCACAACTATGTTACTCTATTATTGTTATTAAGAAACCATTTTTTTTATTTAAAATATCCAGCATAATTTATACTACATATCCTATTGTTACAAACAAAATATATAGAAGAATCAATATAATTCCTGCAAATTTTGAAACTTCTTTTCTCATCATAACCAGTGAAATAAACACAACTGTTATCAATATAATCGGAAAATAGATCGTAAGAACAATTGAACTTATTTGAATTGGATTTACTAATGCAATAATCCCAGCATTTAAAAGAAAGAAATGAAATATTGAACCGACTACATTACCATAACTTATATCAGCTCTTCCTTTTCTTGCTGCTGGTAGTTCTCTTGCTAATTCTTCGATACTAATCAATAATGCAAAAATTGTCATTCCAAAAACAGTATCTGAGATTCCTAATAACTGAATAAACGGTTTTGATCCATTAACAAGCAATTCGCTTCCTATTGCAATCCCTACTAATGATAAAACAAAAATAGTTATAGACTTATATTTACTTAAATTTTCTACTTCTTCTAAAGATTCTTCCAATTCTCCTTCTGGTTTTACATCAAGCCCATTTTTGCTTGCTTTAACTAAATAAACAATTACTGCAACAAATGCAATGATTAATAAAATTCCATCGATTCTTGATAGCAACCCATCAATACTTAAAACAAAAAGAAATACAGTAGCAATGATTGGCATTAACAAAATCGACTTTGAAACTTTTTTGAATTTAAGTTTTGCTAACAAAGCAGTTATTCCAAAAGCTAGAGCAATCGCTACCATTGATGCTCCTAAAATACTTCCTAAAGCAATTCCATGAATACCATCAAAAGCTCCTGCTGCACCTGCTGCTAAATTATCAGGATCGAAACCTATAAAAATTATGCTTATCAAAAATGCAGAAATACCAAATCCTAAAGAAACTCCAACAACGCCTTTAACAAGTTTCTCAGCAGAATAAATAACAATTGCAAGTCCTACAATAAACATAAACAATGAAACAATAAATCCAATCATTTTCCTTCTCCTATAATTTTAATTGATAAAAATATGGTAAGTTATCAACAACCTCATTGAATTTAAAATAACTATCAAAGAGCTAATTTTATGAAATACAAAACAAGAGTATAAACAAAAATAATTGTAAAATAATATTATTAAATTTTATCTTTAATGATCATTATGAAAAATAAAGAAATAGAATTGATCAAAAAAAATTATGAAAATAAAGGAAATTATGAATGGAAAAGATTGACACAAACCTCTTTTCATAAATTAGAATTTGATACAACAATGAAATTTATAAAAAAATATGTTAAGAAAAAAGCGTTTATTCTTGATGCTGGTGGTGGTCCTGGAAGATATTCTATTGAATTAGCAAAAATTGGACATGATATTGTTCTTTTTGATTTGGTTACTGAACATTTAGAAATTGCGAAGAAAAAAATAAAAAAGGAAAAAGTACAAACAAAAATTAAAGATATTGTTCAAGGATCTATTACAGATTTATCTAAATTTGAAAACGATTCCTTTGATGTTGTGCTATGTTTAGGAGGTCCACTCTCACATGTTAGTCCAGAATCAGAAAGACAAAAGGCGATTGACGAATTAATTAAAGTTGCAAAAAAAGGAGGTTTAATTTTTATTTCAGTAATGAGCAAATATGGAACACTTTTAGCAACTCCTTCTGGTTGGCCTCAAGAAGTTGGAAATAAAAAAGTCTTTGAAAATCTTGCATTTAATGGTGAGGATTATAGATGGAGAGGAACTGGTTATTGCCATTTTTTTACTTCTTCTGAACTTGAATCAATTTTTGTCAAAAAAGATGTACAAATTATTGAAGAAGTTGGTCTTGAAGGATTAAATGTTGATATTAAAGCCACAAACAAATTTGCAAAGAAATATCCAAAAGCGTGGAAAAATTGGTTATCAATTCATAACAAAATTTGTACTGATCCAATAGTTGTTGATTTAAGTGGACATATTATGATAATAATTAAGAAAAAATAAGTTTATGATTATAAAATTATAAAAAATTTACTTTATCTACTCAATTTAATAGAATACAGACAATATTTTTGTTCTATTTGTTTTTCGATAAACTTTTTTATAATCATTTCTTTTGTTCAACAAATGTTAAAACATATCTGTTATTATCACGAATACAAAATTCTCTAGTTCCATACAATGTTGTAAATAATTCTTTTACAA
>DAOWOJ010000037.1 GCA_030642125.1 Candidatus Aenigmatarchaeota archaeon
CCTTTTTCATATATATCGAATTTTGTTAATATCATAGCATCTACATTAATTTCATCATCGAAAAATTTACATTGTTCATAAATATCGTTTCCAGTTAAACTATCTAAAACTAAAATTTTAATGTTAGGATTGTTAACTCTGCAAATTTTTTTTAATTCTTGCATCAAATTTTCATTAATATGAGATCTTCCAGCAGTATCTGCTAATACTACATCTATATTATGATTTTTCGCGTATTCCATTGAAGAATAAATTACAGCAGCTGCATCTGCTCCGTAATCATATTTTACAACTTTATTACCTAATTTTTTTCCATGATTTTCTAATTGTTCTATTGATGCTGCCCTAAACGTATCTGCAGCAGCAAAAATGCATGTTAATCCATTTTTTTTCAGAATATAAGATATTTTTGCAGAAGTTAATGTTTTTCCATTTCCATTTGCACCGAAAAATATAATTAAAAATGGCTTATTTTCACTTTTTATTTTCTTTATTAAATCAAAAGATTCTTGATTTACGCAATTTAGAAGAGAATCCTCAAAAGCATTTTTTATTTCTTGTTTTAATTTACCCCTGATAAATTTTTTATTTATTAGATCTTTTTTCAATTTTTCACAAATGCTTTCCGCTGTTTTGAATGTTACATCTGATTGAATCAACGAAAACTTTAAATCATTTAATATTGGAAGTAAATTTTTTTCTGTAATTTGTTTTTCTTCTATGCTCTTAATTTTTTTTATCCCATTTTCTATTTTTTTCTTTAATAAATTGAACATTATATCACACTTTAATTTTATGCTATTAAATATTAATTGTGGGCTTGTGGCGCAGTGGAAGCGCACTCCCTTGGCAATTCAATATTAAAATGGGAGAGGCCGTGGGTTCAAATAATTATTTCATAAAGAAATTTTTGAAAATCCCACCGAGTCCATTAAATAAAGCTTATATACTAATGATCATTAATATTCTTAGATATTTATGAAAGGGCAAGGATTACCAATAAATACAATGATAATAATAGCTATATCTGTAATGGCATTATTAGCTATAGTATTATTGTTCGTTAGATCTTGGGGGTCCGGATCTGTATCTGTAGCTGCTCAAGCAGCATGGAATGAGGTTTGTGGAGAATGGAGAAAAAGTGGTTGCGGTGAAGATGAATTCACAGATGAAGATATTTCTGTAATGTTTAATGGTGAAGATAGAACAGTAAAATATATGTGCAATGAGTATAGCAGTAATAGCGATTTAAATCAGTGCAGGGTTTCATGTTGCGGTGCTTTTACTCCGACATATGATAAATCCGTATGATAAATGACATTTATTCTTAGATATTTATGAAAGGACAAGGTTTGCCAATAAATACAATGATAATAATAGTTGTATCTGTAATTGCATTATTAGCTATAGTATTATTGTTTGTTACATCTTGGGGTTCTGGAGCTGTATCTATATCATCTCAAGCAGCATGGAATGAAGCTTGTTCTAAATGGAAAAGGAATAGTTGCAGTTCAGGTGATTTTACAGGTGGTGGTGAGGGTAAAGAAGAGATTTCTGTAATGTTTAATGGTGAATTAAGAACGATAGCATACATATGTCGATTAAATTACGGAGAAAATGTCAGTGAATCTTTTTGCAGAAATTTATGTTGCGGGGGATATATACCAGACATATAAATTAAATTAATCATTGTTTTAAATATATTTAGTAATATAATTTTTTAATAAAATGTTTCTTATTTAATATGATTATTGACAATATACTTTTTTTGTAAATATATTGCAATTGTTGTATAATTATGATTATGAAAGGACAAGGATTGCCGATAAATACAATGATAATAATGATTTTATCTGTTGTAGTTTTAGTGATTATTATAGCTTTACTTTCTAGTTCTATTAGTGCTAGTACACCGCAAATATCAGCTCAAGCAGCATGGAATGAAGCTTGTGGAAAATGGAGAAAATTTAATTGTAGTGGTGTAGAATTCGATGATCACATAAAAATTTCATGGCAAGGTGAATATAAAACAGTACAAGAAATATGTTTATTGGCTTATGGAAGCGATGATTATGAATTTTGTAGATCAATGTGTTGCGGTAGTTAAAATATATCTATGATTTCATATAAATGATTTATATGAAAGGACAAAATTTACCAATAAATACCGTTATAGTAATAACGATAGCTTCTATAGTATTCGTGGTTATTATATCTTTATTTGCTAGTTCTTGGTCGGGCAGTTCAAAACAAATTGGTATTCAGACATCATGGAATGAGGCTTGTTCTAAATGGAGTAGGCAATCATGTAATAAACAAGGATTTGAAGAAATTACAATTATATATCATGGTGAAGAGACAACTGTTGAGGAAATGTGTAAAATATATATTGGATATACAGAAAGGTTGGAATGTAAAGAAATATGTTGTGGAAAAAGTGTATTCGACGAAGAAAAACCAAAAGCAAAGTAAAAATGATGTTAGTTAATAATATTAATTATTGTATTTATAACATTTTATACATCGTAAACAAGTATTGTTATGAAAGCGACAATATCGTTGCCAATAGAATTAATTATCGTAATAGTTATAGCTTTGATGATATTATTAATAATATCTTTTATGATTGGAGACACGGTTCAAGATACTTTTATACCAGAAACAAATTTAGTATTAGCATGGCAAACAGCATGTTTAGAATGGCAACGCAATTCATGCAGTGAAAGTCAGTTTAATAGCATATCTTATGATGATATAACTATAGAAAAAATATGTGAAAAGTATTATGCTTATGCAGAAAAAGATGTCGATCCTTTACAGTTTTGTCAAGAAAAATGTTGTGGAATTGTAATAGGATAATTTTAAAAAAATAATATTTTATATTATTATCTTACAAAAAAATAAATTCATCTTATTATAATATTTAATATGATTAAAAAAAATATTTTAAAAAAAATTTATAAACAAAGATCACTAAAATCACATAAATATGATTATGGAAATTTATTGATAATTGCTGGAAGTAAGAAATATTCTGGATCTCCAACATTATGTGCGCTTGCTGCTTTAAGATCTGGAGTTGATTTAGTAACAGTGGTAGCACCGCATAGATCAGCAAACATAGTGGCATCATTTGCTCCAGATATAATAACTTATCCATTGAAAGGAGATTACCTGAAAAAAAGAGATTTAAAAGAAATATTTGAATTAGAAAAAAGTTCTAGTGCAGTTATCATAGGACCTGGTCTTGAAAGAAAAAAAGAAACATTTCAATCAATAATAAAGTTTTTAGAAAAGACAAATAAGCCATGTGTAATAGATGCTGATGCTATATATGCTATAAGCGAAAATAAAAAAGTTGTCAAAGATAAAAAATTTGTTATAACACCACATTTACATGAATTTTATGTTTTAAGCAAAAAAAAAGTTGTAAATTTGAATAAAAGTGATATTAAAAAAATTGTTATTCAAAGTGCTTCTGAAATGAAAACAACAATAATATTAAAAGGAAATACAGATATAATATCAGACGGATTAAATACAGAAATGAATATGACAGGAAATCCTTATATGACTAAAGGTGGTACTGGTGATACATTAGCTGGTATATGTGGATCATTAATGGCACAAGGATGCAGTCAATTTATATCTGCATGTGGAGCTTCATATATTAATGGAAGAGCTGGAGATATAGCTGCAAAAGATTTAAAAATGGGAATGTTGGCTTCTGATCTTATACAAAAGATTCCAAATGTTTTAAATGAATAATATGAAAACAAAGTTTATATTTTTTGGTGGAAAGGGAGGCGTTGGAAAAACGTCAATGGCAGCAGCGGCATCTATTAATTTTGCTGAAAAGAATAAAAAAGTTCTTATAGTTTCAACAGATCCTGCGCATTCTTTATCAGATTCATTTGAAAAAAAAGTAGGAAGTGAAGTAATAAACATATATAAAAAACTATATGCTCTAGAAATAGATCCTAAAGATACAGTAAAAAAGTTGGAAAATAAAGTTAATGAATTTGAACAATTAAAACGATATGGGCTTAGTGATGTGTTTGGAATGATGGATTCTAGTCCAGGAATAGATGAAATAGCATCTTTTGAAAAATTTTCAGAATTTATAAATTCTGAAGAGTACGATATAATAATATTTGATACGGCACCAACAGGCCATACACTAAAATTATTGTCTCTTCCTGATGTATTGGATTCTTGGATAGGAAAACTTATATCAATTAAAATGAAGTTATCAATGATATCAACTTCAATAAAAAGAATATTGAGACCAAACGAAGAACCATGCGATGAAACAATTGAATCATTGAAAAAAATTAAAGAAAATGCATTGCAATGTAAAAAAATTATGTCAGATAAAAATAGAACATCGTTTTGGTTAGTATGTATTCCAGAAATGATGAGTATATATGAAACGCAAAGAATGATGAAAAGTATGTCACAATATGACATATATGCAAAAGGAATAATAATTAATCAATTATTACCAAAAAATATTGAATGCTCTTTTTGTTCAACTAGAAGAAAGATGCAACAAAAAAATTTGAAATTTATTAAAAAAGTTATTAAAGATTGTGATATTAAAAAAATATTTCTATTAAAGAAAGAATTAAAAGGAATAGAAACACTTAAAAAAATAGGAAAATCAATAAATTTAAATTGATGTTGTTATCATAAATAAAACCAAACTTGTTATAAATGCTAATGACCAAACTTTTTTATTCCAACTAAATATTTTCGCTCCATCAAGAGGAGGTATTATTAGCATATTAAAAGTAGCTAGCATTGCATTAACAATAGCTCCATAATGAAATATAGGAGAAATAGGAATCAATATTAGAAATAAAAATACCAAAGCTAAGTTTGTAAGTGGTCCAGCAAGAGATATTAATCCAATTTCAGTTCTACTTATACGTCTATAACCTGGTCTTATTTCAACTGCGCCAGGCGCAGCGAACAAAAATCTTCCACCAGATGCTACAGTTAATAAAAATGCTATAAGCAATCCTTTTGGCCACATTTTATAATTAGTATGACATCCAAATCTTTTTGCCATTGTTCTATGTGCCAATTCATGAGATAAAAACCCAATTGATACAGATGACATATATATCAAAATTGAATAAATAGAGATATGCGGATATGCAAAAATTATAGCTAATGCTAAAGCTGAAATAATTAAATCTCTAGCTTCGATACGACTAAACTCAAACATAAATCTAGATTGTTTATAAAATATAAAAGAATGTGTTTTTTATTATATGAATGGAAGA
>DAOWOJ010000039.1 GCA_030642125.1 Candidatus Aenigmatarchaeota archaeon
TAAAACTATATTTTTTTAATTCTTTAATTTCACTTTTAAATACATCAATAGAAGATTCAATAACATTTATACTCTTGGCTTTTATGCTAAGCATCAAATAACCACTTTTTTTTAAAAACATATTACAATTTCTGATAGCTATATTTATTTGATCTGGTTGCGCTATATCAGAATATACTACATCAACGATTTCTACATTTGAATATAATTCTGGTTTTCTTGCATCGACTAACATAGGAACAATATTTTTTCTAAATCCAGCCATATACACAACTTCTCGTAAAGCAATGTCAGAAAATTCTATTCCATATAATACCCCCTGTTCTCCTATTATATCACTAAGAAAGCTAAGAGTATAACCATGAGCAGCTCCAAGATATAATATTTTTGATCCAACATTTATTGGAAAAAACTTAATTCCCTTTTTTATAGCAGCAGCGGATTTTGAATGATTAGGATCCCAAATTCTGTACTCTAAACCATTTTCTTTTATAAGTTTTTCACCAAAAAATTTTTTACCAGGGATCAGATTTTTTGTTGCTAATTTACCATTAAAATAAAAAATTCCAGAGAATGTTTTACAAACTTTCATAATATTACTTTCATAAAACTTTTATATTAATACAGCTCTAATAATGATATAAGCAATGGTTTTTATGAATACTAAATTTACAACAGGAATAGCAAAAGGTGAAAATAGTTTTGAAGTTGGAAAAACTGCAGCAAAACAAGCATTATCAAAAATGAATGAAAAAATAAATTTATCAATAGTATTTTCATCAAGTAAATATAATTATAAAGAAGTAATTAAAGGAGTTAGAGAAGTAACAAATAATGCTCCATTAATTGGATGTTCAACATCAGGAGAATTTACAGAAGAAAGAACAGAAAAAAATTCTGTTGCTGTGGCTCTAATATCAAGCGATTCATGTAAATTTTTCCTAGGCATAAATAGTGGACTTACAGAAGATCCACTTGGATGTTTTCAAGATCTAAATAAAAAAATTATAATGCAAGAAGATATTGAAAAATTTCCAAACAAAAGCGCACTTATTATCTGTGATGGATTGACACATAAAGGAGAAGAAATAGCAACATCAGCAAATATGACATTTGACACTGAAATATTTGGTGGAATGGCAGGCGATGATATGAAAGTAAGAGAAACATGTGTTTTTATGAACGATGATTCAAAAACAGATGCAGTTGTTGCATGCAAAATTTTATCAAAATCAAGAATCGTTTTTGAAGTAAAACATGGACATACTCCAATATCACCATTGCTCAAAATAACTAAAGCATCAGAAAATATACTTTATACGATAAATAATGAACCGGCATGGGAAGTTTGGAAACGATATTGCAAAGATGATGTTAAAAAAACAAATGGATTGGATTTAGATAAAACAGACTCTTTGATGGATGTAGGGACAACGCTCGCTGTATATGAATTAGGAATTCAAGCAGGAAATAAATATATAATTAGATGGCCGTTGCCGTCTTTTAACATATTTGAAGACAATAAAATCAATTTTGATACAACAATTTCAGAAGGAACTAGAATAAGAATTATGAAAAGCACAAAAGAGAATCAGATCAAATCTGCAAAAGAAGCAGTAGAAAAAGCAATATCACAAATAGGAAAAGAAAATGTAGCTGGTATTATAATATTTGATTGTGCGCTTCGAAGTATGATTCTTAAACAAGATTTTTTAAAAGCTGTAAAGGAAATTAATGATGTCGCGAATGTTCCATTAATAGGATTTGAAGGATATGGTGAAATATCAATGAAAATAGGAGATGTTAGTGGTTTTCATAATACCACTACTGTAGCAATTTTAATTCCAAAGTGATAGAATATGGAAAAAGAATCTGTAAATATAATAGATAATGTATTAGAAAAACATTTGAAAGGAGATCTAGAAGCCAAAATCGACATTGAAGATATTAATGAAGAACATAAAAACATGTGTGAAAAATTGAATTCTGTTTTAGAATATGAAATAGAATGCACTAAAAGTGCATTCGAAAAAGAATGTACTTTTAGAAAAATATTTTTACAAATTGGTAATTTATGTAATCAAATATTAAAAGGAAATTTATCTAAAAGAATGAATATTTTAACAATTCCCTTTGAGATGAAGAACATGGGAATAAATTTAAATACTGTATTCGAAACTTTACAAAAGGATATAGAAATATTACATAAAAGTGAATCAGATCTAAAAATAGCAATTTCAGTATTCGGTTTTGTTTTATCAAAGATATCAAAAGGAGATTTAAGCGTTAAAGTTGACTTAAATGAAATTTCAGAAGAATATGAAACTATTGGAGAAGATATAAATTCAATGATTTTATCTATCAGGAAACATATTGAAGATCTTCAAAATAGAGAATTAGAATTAGAAAAATCAAAGATTTCAACAAAATACTTTAAGGATTATTCTGAAAAAATATTAGAATTTGCAGATGATTGGGGAATAGGAGAAGTTTTAAAATCTGTTATGAAAGACTGGGAAAAAGAACATAGTTATACTTCTTACTAATTGTACAATATATTAAGATGAAAGAAGCTCTTTATTACGAAAAACTGGATAAAAAAAATGTAAAATGTGAATTATGCCCAAAAAATTGCATTATACAAAAAAATAAAATAGGACTTTGCAAAGCAAGAAAAAATTTAGATGGAAAATTATACTCGCTTGTATACGGAAATCCTTGCGCAATGCATATTGATCCATTATCAAAAAAACCGATATATCACATGCTACCAAATTCTTATACATTTTCAATAGGTACTGTAGGATGTAATTTAAAATGTTCATATTGTCAAAATTGGGAAATCTCTTACGGAGATATTGAGAAATTTACAAAATTGAATATATCAGCAAAAGAAATAGTAAATAAAGCAATTAAAAATCAATGTAAAAGCATTTCTTATACATACAATGAACCTACTGTATTTTATGAATATGTATTAGATATATGCAAAATAGCAAAAAAAAATAAAATAAAAAATGTAATCGTAAGTAATGGATTTATAAATACAAAACCATTAAAACGATTATGCAAATATCTAGATGCAGCAAACATAGATATAAAATTTTTTTCAAATGAGTTATATGAAAAAATATGTTTGGCAAAATTGGATCCTATATTGAACTCTTTAAAAATTTTAAAAAATAATAAAATATTGATAGAAATAACAAATTTACTTATTCCTAAAATGAATGATGATTCAAAAACAATAAAAAACATGTGTTCTTGGATATTGAATGAACTAGGACCAGATACTCCATTACATTTCTCAAGATTCTATCCAATGTATAAATTAAGAAATTTAAACACTACACCAACTAAAACATTAGAAAAAGCAAGAGAAATTGCAATTAATACTGGATTAAAGTATGTTTATATAGGAAATGTATCAGGAATATATGAAAATACATATTGTCCAAAATGTAAAAAACTGTTAATAGATAGGTCGAAAAAAACTAAAATTAATATAATAAAAAATAAATGTACATGTGGTGAAGAAATACAAGGGATTTGGTAAACATGTCAGGAGAATTTCTATTAATAGAATGTAAATGTAAAAATAGACAAATAGTTTTTAATAAACCATCATCTATTGTAAAATGTCTAGTATGCAATAAAATATTAGTTGAACCAACTGGTGGAAAAGGTATTGTAAATACTAAAATAATTAGGAGAATAAGAAATTGAAAATACCTAGAAGAAATGATTTTGTAGTTTGTACCATAACTAAAATAAATCCTTATTCTGCTTTTGCAAAGTTAGAAGAGTACAGTGGAATGACAGGAATGATACATATATCAGAAATTAAAGGAATGAGAATAAAAAATATAAGAACACATTTAAAAGAAGGAATGTTAGTCGTTTGCAAAATAATCAAATTAGACGATAAAAATAATGTTTGGCTTTCTATCAAAAGAATTCCTGAAAAAGAAAAAGATAGAATGTTAAGAAAATTCAAAGTTGCAAAAAAAAATGAATTACTATTGCAGATGATAGGCGAAAAAAAGAATAAATCATTAAATGAAGTTTGGAATGAACTTGGTAACGACCTAGTAGATGAATTTGGATCATTAGAAAAAGTATTCAAATATGTACAGGATGAAAAAACAGAAAAAATACCAAAAGAATGGTTATCTCAAATACAAGAAGTATTGAAAGAAAAATTTCCAAAACAAAAAAAAGAATTAAAGGAAAATTTAAATATAGTATCATATTCATCAAATGGAATAAATACCATAAAAGATATTCTGATAGAAACACAAAAAGAAAAAGATATAAAAGTTTCTTATATTTCAGCTCCAATCTATCAAATATCATTAGTAACTGATAATCCTAAAGTTGGAGAAAAAAGAATAAACGAAATAGTACAAAAAATCTCTAATAAAATTAAAAGCCATGATATCGAAATATCATCTCAGAAAATTTGTAAATGATGTTATAATATGCAAACTAAAATAATAGAATTAAAGAAGCCAAAATTAAATAATCCTATATTAATAGAAGGATTACCTGGTATAGGGAATGTTGGAAAAATATGTGCAACGCACTTAATAGAAGAATTAAAAGCACAAAAATTTGCTAAATTGATTTCTCCATATTTTTTTCCTTTTGCGATCATTGAAAATAATGAAATAAATCTATTAAAAAGTGAATTTTACTTTTATAAAGGAAAACCACGAGACATTATAATTTTAGTTGGAGATTGTCAAAGTAATGAGATGGTTGGTCAATATGAAATAACAAATGAAATATTAAATTTCGCTGAGAAATATGGAGTTAGTGAAATAATAACTCTTGCTGGATTTGATACAGAAAAAAAAATCAAAAAACCAAATATTACAATTATATCAACTGATGAACATACATTAAAAAAATACAATAATCTCGATATTAAACAAAACAAAAAAATAGATGTTATAATGGGAATATCCGGATTATTATTAGGAATGGGAAAAGAAAAAAATATACCTGGAATATGTTTAATGAGTGAAACGTCTGGATTTCCTGTTTCTACTGATTTAAATGCTGCTAGTATGTTATTGAATATATTAGGAAAAATTTTGAAAATAGAAATAGATATTTCCAAATTTAACGATATAAATAAAATAGATAA
>DAOWOJ010000100.1 GCA_030642125.1 Candidatus Aenigmatarchaeota archaeon
ATCGATGCACAAGATTGGTTAGCATTTCCGGCTGGGTTTTTAACAAAGGAAGCTATAGATGCACCGCTTCTTTGTAGATTTCATTCTGGTGAATTTGGTAGATCTGTTGGAAAACCTGGATTTAATAATGCTCCTGTGCTAACAGAGGCTGCGGCATTGCAAGAGTCTGATTATATTCAAGGTGTATCCATATCTGAAACAAAATTTGAAATCATAAATTTATTACCATTGAAAGAACGATTGACAGATGAATTAAGATCAACAAAACCAGAAAGTTGGTACGCTTATCAAAAATGGAAAGACAGAAATTATGAAGAATTTTTGATATTCGAATCAGAACCTGATTTGGTTTCAATAAGAAGAATGGTTGGTGCAATGCCAAATGGAATCTATTTGAATGAGTGGAAAAATATAAAAAGATCAAAGATCATAAAGATGAAAAAAGATCTTATGAATATGATGCCACAAAAAGACAAATTTATAACATTTATTGGAAGACCAGAATACAGAAAGGGATTAAATTTTTTAGTAGATTCATTTAAATTGTTAAATGAAGAACACAATAAAGTTGGTTTGATTGTTTCATCTGTGATGAATGAAAATGAATACAAAGATTTTTCTTCGAAAATAAATATGTTAGGTTTGAACGAAGATGTTCTTGTGTTAAATAAGTGGATGCAACCATATGAAAAGAAACTTCTTTTATGTGCTTCTGATGTAGTTGCTCTTCCGTCTGTATACGAACCATTTGGGATAGTTGCACTAGAAGCGCTGGCCGCTGATTATGCTTGTAGAAGAAATGGTTTATTAGGTCCTGTCGCAATAGTTGGTGATACTGGTGGTATGGATGAAATAATTAAAAGTGGAAAAGATGGGTTTGAAATTCCAATAGAACATTTTAGAATAAATCCAAAATGTTTACTTGGCGCTCTTCAAATTTCTCTTTTTGATATTTCAATGAGAAAAAAAATAACTAATAACGGAGCAGAGAGGGTTCAGTGTAAAAATTTTGATTGGAACTTCATAATAAAAGATGTTTTTAAAGAATATGATCTAGCTATAAATAACTTTAAGTTATATAAAAAATTTAAGTAACAAAATTTTTAATGATAAAGCTTTATATGTAAAGAGAATTAATTAAATATATTATTATTGAAGTGTGAGTTAATGTTTTTAGATACGATTATAGATTCGATAGATCTTGGAATTGGTATTATAATAATTCCTACAATTGTTTATTTATCATATTTGTTCTACAAAACAGAGCCTGAATATATTAAATCACAATTATATCTGAAATTCGATATGGTCAAAATATTTTTCGCACTTTTTGCTATTTCTATAATATTGTTTGAGGGTTATGTAATAGTAGAATCATTTATGGGAACGTTTTATCAATATGTATATATAGTGCTTTATTTGTTATTCAAATTTACATTGCTTATTTTGATAATAATGCTACTTAGCATTGTTAGAGTGCCAAAAATAAAAGAGAAAGGTTAAATTAATGAAATTATTATACGGATCAGTAATTTTGTCTTTCGTATTTATTTTACTTTTACAAGGGATAGTTAGCGCTCAATTTTTTGAGCATAAGTTAACAGGGACATACGGAGATAGTATAATAGAAATGACATGGGAAGACTCATTTAATTTAAGAGGACATGTTGGAACTGGTATAATGACTAAACAGTATTTTTGGAAATTTTCAAATGATTTCACTGTCATCGAGGTTACAGAAAAAATTAGAACAATGAAAACAATTTATAAATTGCATTATGATGAATCGACTAGATCTTATAGAGGAAATCGTCCAGCATCATTTAGTATGGGAAATTTAGTTGAATTTAATTTATATTCAGATAGAATAGTTGGACGTGAAGGTCTTGATAAAATTATTATGAATATTTCGCCACCTATTAAACAAGGTGAAATACAAATGCTTGATATGTTTTTAAGACATTGATATTAAAATTGACATTTCTATATGTTAATTTAAAATAATAAATTTTAATAATTATTAAATAATTCTGTTTGTTCAATAAATATTTTAAACTTATTTTCATTACTTATTTAAATTTATATTACAATTAAATATTGGTAATCATTTATTAAAAATGCCCTTATCGTCTAGTTGGTCAAGGAACGATTGCTTGAATACTGGCCTTTCGATGTGTATCGAAAAATTTGATGTTATGATAGAAGAAAGCCAGAGACTCGGGAATCGCTTTTTTTAATATTAAAATTTTCAGAAAGCGTTCGAGAATTCAAATCCCGGTGGGGGCATATTTTTTTTATTATTTCTAAAAACAATAATGCTTTTTATGTAACATTTATTTAAATAAAATCATGACAAAAATGTTATGAGTCTATTTAGATCTCTAATGGCGGGGGTACCCTAGTGGTCAATGGGGCAGGATTATGAATTGATATATTTCATAAGGCTAAGCTTAGGACCCTGTGACTTAGTGTCTTCGTGAGTTCGAAGAATCATTTAGAAAAAATGATCATGAAAACATCATAACAAAAGATTCGAAAATCTCACTCCCCGCATATATAAAGGTTATAAAATGAATTTTCAATTAGTTTCTGTTATAATATTCGCGATATCGATAATACTTGTTTTAATAAAATATAGAAAAAGGATAGTGTTTGAAGATTTTGCATTTTTAATTGGGACAGAGTTCGGAAAAAAATATATTGATAATATAGCAAAATATAAGAGATTTTGGTATTATTTAGGAAACTTTTTTATTGTAATCTCTGTTTTTTGCATGATATTTTTTCCTATCGTATTATTGCACCAAACAATAACATCTCCATC
>DAOWOJ010000083.1 GCA_030642125.1 Candidatus Aenigmatarchaeota archaeon
ATTCTAAGAGAAAAATATAATTACCAGGGTAATATGGATTCCTTGAAAGTTGAACTAGCTCGGGACACTGAGTTTGATTTAAACAAAGATTTTTATGATTCATTCAAACAAAAATGTTTAGGGATAATTAATGAATGTAATTAAGTGAAAATAATATTATTAATCAATAGAAAAAGCATTTTATTGAAACGATACATATAGAATAAGCATAAAGTAAAGAATAATAATGGAGTTTCAACATTTGATATTCATATTTCTTTTAAGGCCACTACCACCTTTTGTATGTTCTCTTTTATTTCATTATCCACTTCGCTTTTTTGTTCAAATCTTTTAGCAGCCTGGGAAACTGCTGAATAATCTATTTTAAAAAGTTCGCCTATTAAAGCAATTCATGGGGTCTTCACAGGATGATCCCTTTTGGACTTAAATAACAATAATATTAAAATGCTTAAACAGAATAAAAAGATAGTTTTGAAGACAGGCAATTAGATTTGTTAATATTAAATTTTAAATTATCGTTATTTAATTGTTTTTTAGATATTACTGGCTTATCTTCTTCACGAAATAAATAGCTTTTTATTTTTTTATTAAACATATTTGAGAAAGGTTTTGATTCTTTTGGATTATAATAAACTTTGAATTCTATATTTTTATTAAACGATGCTAAACCAATATTTGATTTAATAAATAAATCTAATCTTTTTGATACAAACTTAATAGAAGCCTCATCCATGATAACATAAGATTCATTTGAAAAACTTCTATATTTAAAAGCTTGTTTTAATGCCCTTTTCCAATTTTTTAATTTTAATTCTAATGATATTATGTAATCTATTGATTTATCATTTTTCTCAATTAAAATACAGTCTGGTATCCCAAAAAGCCCTTTAACTTCTTCTAATATCTCTATATTGCCATTACTTTGTTTGATAGAAGATTGAATAAAATGTTTGAATAATTCTGCCATTTCTTTTTCAGATTTGAATTCCATAATTATTCGTTTTCCTCAATATATTTTTTAAACATATTTAAAGTTGTAATCCAATAATTTAAATGTGAACCATCACTATTTTCATCCAATATCACCCCAGCCTCTTCTAATTCTTTATATATTTGCAAAGATTTTGTAAATGCATCTTTCAAATAATCTATTCGATCACTTATAGAAGCCGGTAAAGTTGAAACTTGTGAAGAAAAAACAATGTTTATACGGTTCAGATCTTGAAAAATTCCAGTTATATTCAGTTTTAAATTTCAACGGGTTATAATTTGAATCTTCGAATATTAGTTCCAATTTATTGAATAATTCTTTAATACCATCAATATAACCATAATCAATCAATTGAAACAATTGTCTACTATATAAACGTGCATTTGGTTGTCTTCTAACATTTTTTTCTATAGAAGTAAATCTACTAATTTTAAATCGACGTAAATTTTCATATGATCCCATACTAACTGAATCTGGATCAGCAACAGAATACAAGAAAGCTTCAGTATTAGTATAACCTAGGTATACCAAAAAATCATTTCTTTTTAAAGTATTAATAAATAGCAATACCTTATAAAGATAACCAGTATTTTTTATTTGTTTAGTTTGAAAATCATTTTCAAATATTAAATAAACACCATCAATTTCTTGAATTCCAGTTAGCCAATTTAATAAATCATTACGATAGTCATCATTCATAATTTGGGATTGATTTACGATTAATGTAAGTAAGAGTTCCCTATCGATATTTTTAGATGAATGGTATTTCAAAAAAGGTTTTACAAAATATTTTATAATTTGTTCATTATAGTCAGAAGGAATAGTTTTATAATACCTTGTAGGTATTACTATGAATCTAAAATTATTTTCAACTTGAAAATCTATGCAACGTTGCGCTATCTCGTATTTAATAGTATCAAAATCAGATGTTTGGAAATCATTTACAATATTTACTGGAAAATAATCATATGTAAGCAACTTCTCTTTTGATTCTTTTGGTAGATATAATTGGGGATCAAAAAAACTAACTTTTTTAATATCATCGGGAATTTTTGATAATTTTTCTGATGTAATATTAACTGGTGAAAATATTAAGCCAGATCCCGTACCATCATCTATAAAACTATCTATATTCCATTTTAATCTATATCCTGTCTGATGGTAAACTTCCATCTAAATACTCCAATATACATTTAAAAATTGTTCAAACATTTTATAATTACGAAACCTTTGATAGGGCTCTACCTTAAGAAGTCGATCAATAAGATCAATGAAATTCTTAGAAGTACCTTCTTTATCTGATGGATTAACATAAAGACAATTTACGATATTTTCCGGTATAGATTTATTATTTCCAACTTTTTTGGGGTGAAAAGGATGAAAACCTAAATGCATTTCTAAAATTATTATACCTAATGAAAAAAAATCTGTCCTCATATTAATAAATTTTTTCTTATTTAAAAGTTGTTCAGGTGATGCATAAATAGGAGTACATGGACCTAAAGTAGCTATAGTATTAGTCAAAGATTCGTAATCTAAAAACCTTGCTATGCCTAAATCAATAATTTTAGGAATAAAATTTTTTGTAATTAAAATATTATCAGGTTTTAAGTCCCTATGAACTATATTATTATTCCACAATATCTTTAATCCATTAATTAGTTGCTTTAACAAATTTATAATTTTTTCTTCTGAATTGAAGTAATTTTTTAAATCAGTAATTTTCTTTGATTCAATAAACTCTTCAACAATACAAAAATTTTTTGCATTTTCGTCAATTATAAATTCAAAATTTTTTGGGTAATATTGAGAGTGTATAGATTGTAAAAAATTTACTTCCCTTTTTGCCCTTTCTAATGCTGTAAAAGAATTGAATTTCCCTTTTTTTAAAATTACAATCCCATACTTTGGGTGAAAAGCTTTATAAACTTCTTTTTGCCCACCTTTAAAAATTAGTTCTACATTTGAACAAATGTCAAAAACATTATACATTCTTATATCCCCAATTTTCAAGTTGAAACATCTTAGCATCCTAACCTTAATCTATCATATATGCTATTAAAATCACAATTACTGTTTTTTTGAAATATATAAAACATACTTTTAGTAAATTATCTTTGCTTTTATAAAATATTTTATTTATCAGTATTTAGTTTTTAGTTCATGAATATGTCAGTTGACGGTCCTTTGTCACACTTCAAGAATATATATTTAACTTATTAAATCGCCACTAAAATTTAAAAGAATTAGTCCTTTTCAATTTTTCTACATCTTA
>DAOWOJ010000077.1 GCA_030642125.1 Candidatus Aenigmatarchaeota archaeon
AAGAATCATTAAAGGTTATTTCTGATCCGGATATGATATTCAGGTCGCCCGCATAAGATTTCGATATTATGAAAAACATTAAAAATTGGAAAATTATAATTATCATAGTACATATTATTAGTCTTTTTATACTCATTTTCATTTCTCCTATCATATGTTTAATAACTTTTTCTATCAATACCCATCATTTCTAAATAGAAATCATCGGGTAATTTATATGATTTTATAATTATATCATCAATTATACCCTTAACAAACTCGATTTTAATATATACATTTCCATCATCAAATTCAACAACCATATTTATTTTTTCGTTTTTTGTATTATTAATACTACTTGCAAATTCATACATAGAATGTGTTTTATGATAAAATATTTTATCACCTTGATTTTTATATGAATTTTTTAAATTTTCTTCAAAAGTATTATTTTTCATTTTTGATATCCCCATCAAATTTAACAAAATAATGTCTTGGATCTCCACAGCTACACATTATATCTTTCTTAGCTTTGAGAATAGATATCATTTCATCATAATCTTTAATTATTAATTTATGTTCACACGGTGAAAATAGAACAAACGGTTGCATTCCATCATAAATATGGATATCGATATCACTTAAATGTATAATTATATTTTTTATATTTGTCCATAAATCAAACTCGGTGGAATAAATAAAGTTGAAAACAATACTTTCCTTAACTATTACCGATACTGTCGGTAGATTTTCTTCATTCATTTTTATTTCTCCTACTGCATATTTAAATTATTAAATTCTAAGATTCCCAATCTCCACATAGGAATTAAAATATCATCTTTTTCCGCTAATGTCAAACTTTCTTCAGACATAATCATTATTGCTCCGCCCTTAGCTTGAAGAAAATAATATAAATTTCCACATCTATTCTCAATAGATGTTATTTCAACTTTGATATTTTCTTTTAAATAAAATTTATCACCTATCTTATATTCAAATTTTTTCATCATTTCATCCTTATTAAGAGATTTTCTCTTTCGGCCATTTTCATATCTTCTTCATCAAAAATTATTTTCGATGAAGATTTACCCGAAACCAAATAACTTCTTTTTCCACATCCATCATATATAATAGAAGTTATTTCAACCTCAAGTTCACCACTCAAATAAAATTTATCACCAACTTTATAATCAATCATATTTCTCATCCTCTAATCATCCAATCTACCCACTTTTTAAACATCTGGATAGGTTTTAATTCAAAACATATGCCTAACTAAGCATCTGTTCTTTAAACCATGTCACAGCCTTTTTACTGATATTTTTTCCAACATCTTTCATGGTCAATAAACTACTTTCCATAACATCAGTTTCTTCTTTTAATATATCTTTATTAAGATTCTTTAGAAAATTTCCAAGATACGGCATATCAATCATATCACCGTCAAGTGTTTCAAGGAGTATTTGCATCATTCTATTTTCAGTAACGGCATACTCAATAAATTTATCAACAGATTTTATTTTTTCTGGATCAACAGGAATTAATTTTTTAGTTTTACTCACACTATGTTTTTGGCCTTTTGTTTTGAATCTTAAAACCATAGAATGTTTTTTATCAATATGAAAATATTTCCATACTATACCTTCACCGATACTATCCCTTATTCCAAAATCTAAAGCAACTGGACATTCATTTTCAACTTCATTAACATATTCCACCATTTTATTAACCGACATTGCCGGATCATTAAAATCAATATCAACTTTGAACTGTTTAAATTGATAAATGTTATGAATTTGATTTTCGAAATCATTTGCATTTCTTATATCATAAATACCAAGGAATGTTAATTTTTCATCACGAATAATAGCCATGTCAAAAACAACAAACATTTTTCGTAATTGGGATATACCAACACCCTTTTGGATACCATTACCACACCATTCACCAAACAAGATGATTTGTTCATATTTTAAATCATCAATCATTGAAAATATTTTTCTAAAATTTTCTTTTTTTTCTTGGACGAATTTACAGAATCCATGATTATCGTCTTCAACAGTTAATGTTCTATTTTTTGATTGACAATATATATCACCCGTAGCATTGTCTAAAATAACACCACCATTTGATCCATGGAGTTTTACTGTTCCGTGAAATGTTAATGTCTTATGATTCAACTCAAGTTGATGAACATCTCGAATTATACTTCTAAACTGCTTGATTTCTGGATATTTGAAAAACTTTTTCATGATAATAACCATCCTTTCCTTGGATCAGGATCTTTTGAAAATGCAATATTTAATGAAATCTCACTATCAATATCATCATCTATTTTAGCGAGATTATTTAATGAAAAACTATATTCTTCTTCTGACAGTGAACCTAAACCTTTATTATAACCCTCTATTTTCCAATCATTTTGATTGTCTTTATACTCGGCGTTACTGAAGAAATATTTTCTTTCTTTTTTATCATTTTTAGCAACTATTAAAGGTGTGACTGCCTTGTAAATATATCCTTTTTTGAATAAATCCGGCCAAAATTTATAAAAAAATGAAATCAACAAAGATGCTATTGCGTCACCATCATAATCAGCATCCGTCAAAATAACTATTTTCTTGTATTTAAAATTATAGATTGATGGATCACTTAATTTCAATCCAGTTATTATGAGAAGATCTTTGACCTCTTCATTCTTCAATATTTTATTCAAAGATAAATCATAAACATTCAAAAACTTTCCACGTAATGGATAAGCGGCAAAGTCTTTATTTCTACAAGTCAAAAAATGTTGTAGTGCGCTTTGACCTTCAGCTAGATAAAGTGAACATTGTTTTTTATCTCTTAACTGTGATTCTATCAATTTCGGTATTGATTTTTGTTTTAGTTGCTTTTCGTTTGATTTTAATTCATTCCTTTTCTTTAACTCTTCCTTTATTTTGAATGCTTCAATAATATTATCAAAGATTATATCATTTGTTTTGGTTTTCTTGGCAATCTTAACATAATCTATGTCATGGAAAAGTTTAGACTCAAAATCATCACCGGTATTAATCAACTCTTCCTTTGTCTGTGAATCAAAACGTGGAGCATTCATATTTTTAACATTGATGACAAAAAATAATTTATTTTTTATATCGGCAGGTTTAATGTCTTTGTATTTTTTCCCAACTAAAGCTCTAATCTGTTTTATAATATTCATTGATATAAGGTCGACGTGCATTCCACCTCTTTTTGTGAAAATACCATTTACCCATGATAATTGTTTATATTCATCAGATTTATAAATAGCAATATCAACATTCTCATATAAAAAACATTCTAAAATATCATCATACATTTTTGCATATTCTTTAAATTTAATTGATGATATTTTCTTTTTGTTGAAAATGAAGTTGATCTTTGGGTATGAAACAGATAAGTCTATTATAATTTTTTCAAA
>DAOWOJ010000098.1 GCA_030642125.1 Candidatus Aenigmatarchaeota archaeon
GGCCTGAATTAAAGGATAACATATGTGGATAACTGATATCAGTGAATTAATGTATAATAAATGTAAAATTGATGACAAAAAGGAAAATTTAAATTTTAATTTAGAAGATAGATTAATTTATCATTATTGTAAAAATATTAAAAATAAACCCGAATTATATAATATATGGAAATTACAGTGGAGGAAAAGATATAAAATATTGTTTGGATGATGAAAAGAAATATTGTTCTATGCATGGCGTAAAAGAAGTAGAACAAGCAGTAAGAGAATTATGCATTCATAAATATCAACCTCTAAAATATTGGGATTTTGTTGTAAATGTAAATCAAAAATGTTCAATTGAAAATATAGATAACTGTTGGATAACTGTTTCAAATAGTCTTGATATAGATACTAAAAAAATAAATGAATGTAGTAAAAATGAAGGAATCAATATTCTAGAAAAACAAGTGGAATTTACTAAAGATGTTAGATCGTCTCCAACATTAATAATTAATAATACTGTATACAACGGAAAAAGAACTTCAAATGATTTTAAGAACTTTATATGTTCTGGATTTGAAAATATACCAGAATCATGTAAAGTTAAATTGAATTCTGATGTAGATATAAAATCAACTGGAAATTGTTGATTTTATAATATGCAAATTTTATAAAATAAAGTATCTTCTGTTTTCACTTTTCAATGAAATGCTTAGAGAGTTTAAGACTCTGATTTTGATAATGTGAACAAACTCCATCACCATATGTCTTATGCGGAATAGCAGAATTTTTATTTAGAACCAATCTGAATAAAATTTGTCCATCTTCAATTAAAAAAGGAACGTCATGCGAACGTATTTCTAATACCGCTTTAGCTCCTTTAACATTACAATTTCCAAAACCGCTATCGAAAAAACCAGCATAATGTGTTCTAAATTCTCCAATATTAGTATCGTAAGGTACCATTTCTCAACATAGACAATCTGGAATAAATATATTTTCTTTTGATGAAAAAATATAAAACTTATTTTAAATATACTATAATTATGACAATAAAAATTATAAAATCAGAAAATGGAATTATCAGAAAAATTTCTGATTCATATTCTGTGTTAAACTTACTTACTGCAAATGATTGTGATAATGTTAGCTTAGCAGTAAGTACTGCTAAAAATCATGATGAAACAACAAAAACGAAAAGTGATAGAGCTTATTATATTTTAGAAGGCGAATTAATAGTTAATAATAATTTAGTCGCAAAAAAAGGAGATGTTGTTTTTGTTTCTTCTAACACAGAATATAATTTTAAAGGAAGTTTTAAAGCAATATTAGTTAATTCTCCACCTTTCAAGAAAACAAATGAATCTATCTCTAAACTGTAAGTATAGTTAGTCAAACGTTATATATTATTAGTCATATATTATTACACATACAGAAATAAAATATTAAAGGAGCAAATAAAATGATAATTGTTAACGTAGATTTTGTCACAGGAAAAAAAATAACAGAAGTTTTAGGAATTGTAAAAGGAAATACTATACAAGCAAAGCATATAGGAAAAGATATATCCGCAGGTTTAAAACATATTATTGGAGGAGAAATCAAAGCATATACGCAAATGTTATCAGAAGCTAGAGATATAGCTATCGATAGAATTATAAAACAAGCTGAAAAAATGAATGCTGACGCAATAATAAATATCAGATTTAGTACATCTGCTATAATGGGAGGAGCAGCTGAAATACTTGCATATGGTACTGCTGTTAAATTGAAATAGTGTTTCTGATATTTTTAATGTAATCTATTTATATTTCTTTCAATAGGATTTTGTTCTATACCTTTTATATCATTATAATTGAAAACACAATAATTCATTTTTATTAAATAATCAATAGCATTGTTTATAATTCCAATTTTATGCGTTTTCATAAAAGAACATATTCAATATTAGTATTATACATATAGCTTAGAGAAAATATTTATTTTATATTCAATAAAATCAAAATATTTTAATAGTGTTATAATGGATAATGATATTCAAAAATTAAAAAATAAAATAAAAGAACTTGAGAAATCAAAAGCATTTTCAGAAATGTTATTCGATTTGTTACCAATTCCTGCTTCATTAAGCGACAATAATGGAAAAAGATTAATGGTAAATAACAAATTTAGCGAATTTTTTGGTAAAAACAAACAAGACTGTGTTAATTTACCAATGGAAAATATGTACATAAAACAAGATATCCCACATTTGAAAAATGCATTGAAAGAATGTAAAAAAAATGGGTTTTCTACATGCGAAGCTAGAATGATAAAAAATATTAATAAAATTGCTGTTTTTAATATAAATTTTACATGTTTTAACGATAAATCTGGAAATGTAATAAACATTCTAGCAGTTGGATTTGATGTAACTGAATTACGCAAACGTGAAATAGAAATAAAAGCTGCAAAAAAATACATAGAAAATATAATAAGATATGCCCCAGTTCCTATAACATTATTAAATATAAATGGAGTCAGAATTGATTGTAATCCTGCTATGGAAAAATTAACTGGAAAAAATAAGCATGAATTACTTGATGATGTCGAAGATATCTATACAGATGAATCTAAAAAAAAGGTTATAGAATTAATTAAACAATCTATTAAAAATGGATATTCAAGTTGCGAATTAACAATTTTAAAGAAAGATGGAACAACAGTTCCAATAATTGCTAGTGTATCATCTATAAAAGATGAAAATAATGATCCGATTAGCATACTCTGCGCTGCTAGCGATATAACAGAGTTGAAAAAATATGGAGAAGAGCTTAAAAATGCTATTTCAAAATTTGAAAATGTATTATCAGAAGCATCAAAAGGGAATTTAGCTATAAAAGTTAATTTAAATGAAA
>DAOWOJ010000052.1 GCA_030642125.1 Candidatus Aenigmatarchaeota archaeon
ATTGCGAAACGGATGCACATTCCAATTTATCACATGGAAGCCGGCAACCGTAGTTTTGATTTTAATGTACCGGAAGAGATCAACCGCCGAATTATAGACCATACAGCAGATTTTAACCTGGTTTATACAGAAAATTCCCGTAGACACCTACTTTCAGAGGGATTACCTCATCGCAGAATTTATGTAACTGGATCACCGATGTATGAAGTTCTGAATTATTATAAAGAAAAAATCATTAAATCGAATATTTTGGATACTTTGCAATTAAAAGAGAAAGAGTATTTCATTGTAAGTGTTCATCGAGAAGAGAATGTTGATAATACAGAAAATCTGAAGAAAATAATCAAGATGCTAAATGATTTAGCAGAAACCTATAAAATACCCGTTATTGTTTCCAGTCACCCAAGAACACGAAAACGCTTAGAGCAATTAAACTTCTCAACCTCTAAATTTATAAACTTCTTAAAGCCTTTTGGCTTTATGGATTATAATTATCTTCAATTAAAAGCAAAATGTGCAATTAGCGATAGTGGTACGATCAGTGAAGAATCTGCGATCTTGAATTTCCCAGCGGTTACAATTCGTAATTCAATAGAGCGCCCTGAAGCAATTGATGCAGGTACAATTATTCTAACAGGATTAGATCCTAATATTGTTCTTGATTCGATTAGACTAGTTGTAGATGAGTTTGAACAGCGAAAAAAATATTCTCAAATATGTCATGAATACAAGGTTGAAAATACTTCCTGGAGAGTTTTAAAAACAATAATAGGGACAACAAGGTTAAGTAATAAATGGTGGGGAATTTATAACTAAGCTAAGATTTTAACATATAAAATGAAGAACATTGATATTATTTTATAAAAACATGAAAAAAGTACTTGTCATTTATAAACCATATAAAAGTAATATATCCATAGGGATAAGGCATTTGAGCATAATTAATTTTTTATCAAAAAAAACGAATCTTACTACTCTTCCTTTTCAATATGAACCTAATAGAATTAAAATATCATTGAACATTCTAAAAAAAAAAAACTTTATTAGTTTATTAAAAAAAGTATATTTAAAAGCATATTCTTTTCCGGATATTTATAATTATTACATTAAATATTTTAAAAAAGAACTTTATTTGAAAATAAAACAAAAAAATTATAAAACAGTATTAATATTAATAAAACCATTTTCATTGATTAAAATTGCAAAGATTATAAAAAAAAAATACCATAATATTAATATTGTAATAGATACTAGTGATCCTTTTTTAAAAAATGTTGGTTATCAAAACACAAATATTATAAAAAAATTAAGAATAAAGTATTTTGAATTTATTCATTTAAAGTATGTAAATACACTAATAGTCTTAAACAAAGAAGGAAAGGAATATTATTCTAAATATGTAGAAAAAATCATAATAATTGAACAAGGAGTTAATGACAAAATAATTAATTATAATAAATCAAATACAATAAAAAAAACGAATAAATTTAAATTAATTTATGGAGGTGTGTTCTATAAGCACTTAAGAGAGCCATTTGAATTGTATAAATCCATAATTTGCTTTGAAAGTGATATTAAATTATCAATATATTCAAGATCTCCAAAATATTTTCATCCACCTGTTCATGAAAGAATTAGTTATAAAAAACCCATAAAACAGGATGAACTTTTTAATCAATATTTGAATTGTGATATTATTGTATTCATTGATAATTTTGTTGGTATTCAAGTACCAGGAAAAATTATTGAGATATTAGTTTTTAATAAACCTATTTTGTTTATATATGAGAACGAGGACTCTCCTTCAATTAATTATATCAAAAATTATGAAGGTATTTATATGGTAAAAAATAATCATAAAAAGATAAGTGAAACCATTTCTACGATTATTTCTGAATATCCAAAGCAAATAAATAGGGATATTGGTAAATATTATTGGAGAAGTATCCTTAAAAAACTTTATCATGTTATTTAAGAAAATAATATTGTTTTTTTAATGTATTAAAGAATTTTATCTTAATTCAATTTAAAATTCTGAAAAAATGCATACTAACCCAAATTTATATAAAATACTGTCATTCTTCATTTGAAAGAATATCTTGAAAATGTTTTAAAAGTAATTATGTGTGTATTTTATAAGAAAACAATATAATATGAAAAATAATATTAAACTATTTCTAAGTAAATATCCCCAAATATCAAATATTATTAGATTTACAATGTATTTAGTATACAGATATATTATAAACTTTAGATGGAGAAGATTCAAATTAAAAAAAAATGTTTCTTTTGTGAATATCCCATTAAATATAAACAAATCTTCCTTTTTCGGATATTATAATATTTCTCCTTGGAATAACAGAGGTGATATTCTTTTCTATGAAACATCTGGAAAAGTTAAAAGAGCCAGTTTAAATGCTAAACTTGAAATTAAAATATATAAATCCAATAGTAACAGAGTAAAATCATTATCAAAAACTAATGCATGGAATTGGCAGCAAGGATGCATGCTGCAGTGGTATGCAAATTCTAATGATGAAATTATTTACAATAATTACGATGAAATACAGGACATTTATTTTTCAGAAATTTTAAATATAGAATCAGAAAAAACTAAAAGGATTTGTAAACCTGTTTATTCCGTTTCAAAAGATGGAAATTTTGCACTGACTTTGAATTTTAATCGGCTTGCAGAGATGCGTCCTGATTATGGTTATTTTAATAAAAGTGAGGATTCATTATTTGATGATAAAAAGGATGGTATATTTCTTATAGATATTAAAAGTAATGATTACAAGTTAATTATATCCTTAGAAGATTTAAAAAATTTTAAACCAGTTAAAACTATGGTTAATTCAAGACACTGGGTTAACCACATTGATATATCACCCAATGGTAAAAGATTTATGTTTTTGCACAGATGGATAAAAAACAAAAAAAAATACCATCGTTTGCTAACTTCTGATATTGATGGTAGAAATTTATTTTATATTACTGGTGATGAGATTGTATCACATAATTGTTGGTTAGATTCAAAGAACATTATATCATTTTGTAGATTAAATGATGGTCGTTTAAGATATAATTATTATAAAGATAAAAAAGGATTTGTAAAGATTATTGGTGTAAATGATTTTTTAAAAGATGGTCATCCTTCAATATCTCCTGACGGCAAGTGGATGTTAACAGATGAGTATCCTGACAAATCACGGTTTTCAAGTTTATACCTCTATGATTTAATAAATGAAAAAAAATATATTGTTGGTGAATTTTATCAACCTTTTAAATATAAGGGGGAAATACGTATTGATTTACACCCAAAATGGAGTAAAAATGGACATTTTATTTCTATTGATTCAGGGCATAATGGGAGAAGATGTCTGTATGTAATTAATGTTTTTAAATGTATAGATAATGTATAGAAAAAGTTTCTTATAATGAATCCAGAATAATTTGGTTATTAATTAGGATACTATTGCATATAAATTAAAGATGATTTTGATATTACATTTATATGCCATGATAGAAAATGAAAGTATAGCTATAGATGGAGATAAATTTTAATTTATGAAAATGCTTTATATCCATAGTGGAACTTTTGATTCGGAAAGTGCAAATGCTCTACAAGTTTTATACATGTGTGAAGCATTTTCAACATCTGGAGTTGATGTTAGTCTTGCTGTTCATTATCCCGATGAATATGAAATAAACGAAGAAGAACTAATAAAAAGGAAAACAGGGGAAAATCCTCAATATAATATTATTCATTATAAAAGTAGTAGTCCTTTTGGGAAAATGAAATGGTTATCAGGTTATCATGGAATAAAAACTCTTATAAAAAAGAATAATTATGATATCATTTTTACTCGAAGATTTATACCTTTAAGTCTGGCTTTAAAATATAATAAAAAAGTTATTTACGAATCGCATAATTTTATTATGCATAATAATAGTTTTGTATTAAATAATAATTTTCAAAAAAAACTTAAGAAATTTAGCTTCAACAGAAATTTGTTAAAGATTATTACAATTTCAGAAGGCTTAAAAAAAAAGTGGATTGAATTTGGTTTAAATATGTCAAAGATTATTTCATTGCATGATGCTATTTCAAAAGATGAATTCTTAGTGAATCTTAATATGTTCAATGAAAGAAAGAAATTAAAACTTCCTGTCAATA
>DAOWOJ010000022.1 GCA_030642125.1 Candidatus Aenigmatarchaeota archaeon
AGAAAGAGGTCTGTTTTCATATTAATTTGTTTTTTACGAAAAATGAATTGGGATATGAAAAAAATAGAAGAAAAATTATTGGAATGTAACAAACTTAATAACTTACCACTTCCAGAAAGTTATATTATAGGACAATTAAGATGGTTTTCTGGTTCAGACAAAAGCATATTACCTCCAAATTGTGATAATAATGGGTTTTATGAAAGTATTGGGGTGTGTAATAAAGATTCGCTTTGTAATAATATAAAAAATCCAGTAAATTATCCATTTAAAAAATTAAAGTTTTTAAAGGTGAAGAAAAAATGATAACATTTGAGACAATAAGAATGATACAAAGACAAGAAAAAAATTCTGATCACCTCAATAAATTACCTGATAATTTTATTGAAGATTTAAAAGATTATTTAGAAAATAAAAAAAAAATCAACAAACGTGAATATAATAAAATTTTAATAATAATAGAAAAAATATTCGAATATAGATTAAAAAAGATGATAGCATTATCATTTTTATCAATTAAAGGATTATCCAATCCAAATAATTTATTATCAGAAGAGAAAATACTTTTTAATAACATAATAAAAAATATAAAAGAATTTGAAAAGGCTTTTATGGACAAAGAAATAAAAAAAACTGATATGAAAAGTATACTTTTTTTAAAAGATATTGAAGCATTTGTTGGAATCGATTTAAAAAATTATGGACCTTTTATTTCAGGTGATATATCTACAATTCCAGAAGAAAATTATGAAATTTTATTAAAAAAAGGAGTTATTAGAGAGATTTGAATTGTTTCATTGTATGAATTACTGGAAGACATGCTCCAGAAAGATAAGCTATTAAAGCTCCTCCAGCTAAACAAACATACGAAAAATCTTCTCTTTTCATATCTATTTCTTTGATTATATGCAACATATCGCCTCCTCCCAAAAAAGAGAATGCACTTGATGCTGATACGGCTTTTAGAATTTCTTTTGTTCCTTTTCGAAACTCTTCGATTTCATATACTCCGATAGGACCTTTAACACATATAGTTCTTGAATTCATTATTGTTTTAGTAAATTTTTTTATTGTTTCTGATCCTATATCAAAAATTTCATGCGTTGATGGCAGTTGATCCAAAGAAATTTCATTTCTTTTTCCATTAATATTTTCTGCGACATCAACAGGAATATCTATCTTATCTTCATATTTTTCAAGTAAATATTTGATATCTGATAAGAACTTAAGAAGCTTTTTTTCTTCTAAGAATTTAAATGATGGTTCTCCGATATCATAACCTTTTGCCAACAAAAAGATTTGAGCAAAAATTCCACAAACCAATGCTTTATCTATCCTTTTTCTTGATAAAAGCGATTTCATCTCATTTAAACAATCTTCCACTTTAATTCCGCCAAAAATAAATATTTCTTTATCATTTCTGTTTTTAGTTAATTTATCCAATGCAATTAATTCATTTTCCATTGTTCTCCCTATGCATGATGTTACAACTGGTTGAAACCCAACTAAAGAAGCGTGTGATCTATGAGACGAAGAAAAAGCATCATTTACGTAAATATCTATTAATGGGGATAATGTTTTAACAAGATCAGATTTCGAATGGTTTATTGAAGACAAATTCAGTGTTTCTTCTTCCAAAAATCTAACATTATCTAATAATAATATTTCTTTATTTTTCATTTCTTTAATAGCATTAACAGCTTTTTGTCCTATTATATCATCAACAAAATATATTTTCTTTTTTACGAATTTTTCCATAATTTTTGCATGTTGACTCAAATTTATGAAGTCATAATATCCTTTTCTTCCTTGATGTGCTATTATAATAACCTTTCCAGATATATTAGATAATTCTATAATAGTTTTAGAAGATTCTTCTATTCTATTATCTGAAATTATTTTTTTTGTTTTTTTATCACAAGGAGAGTTAATATCCACTCTAATTAAAACTGTTTTTTCATCGAAATCTAAGTCGTCTATTGTCATGATTTCGTTATTAAACATATGTTTATTTTATTTTACAACATAAAAACATTATGGAATTTAAAATAATTGAAGAAAACAAAATTAAACTTTTTGTTCAAAAAATAAAAATACCTACGAAAAAAATGGAAGTTTTTTATAATGCTGATATGGTGTTTGATAGAGATATATCAGAAGCAATTTGTTCAATATTTAAACCAAAAAAAATATGTGATTGTATGGCAGCATCAGGTGCCAGAGGATTAAGATATGCATCAGAATTAAAAGAAAGTGAAGTTGTATTAAATGATAAGAATATTAATTCTGTAAATATCATTAAAAAAAATGCTGAATTAAATAAATTAAAAGTGAGAATAGAAAATGAAGATGCAAATACAATATTGAGAAAAGAAAAGTTTGATTTTATAGATATAGATCCATTTGGATCACCAATATACTTTTAGATTCTGCTGCTAGATCAATAAAAAACAATGGTATTGTTGCTATAACAGCAACAGATACTGCTCCATTATGTGGAACATATTCAAAAACATGTGAAAGAAGGTACGGAGTAGCAAGTATTAAGACAGATTTTATAAAAGAATTAGGAATTAGGATATTACTTTCATCTATTATAAAGACTTTTTCGAAATATGATATATTATTCAATCCTATTTTTTCTTATTATAGAAAACACTATTTTAGAGTGTTTGGTAATATAAAATTCGGGGCAAAACGAGCAGACAATATACTAAAACAATTTTCTTATATATCTTATTGTCGTGAATGTGGATACAGAAAAAATGGTGTGTATGATAAATGTGAGAATTGCAATAAAAAAATGCAATTAATAGAAAAAATTTATATTGGTAATTTTGCTGAAAAATGTATTTGTGATAAGATTATTGAAAAATTTGATTATAAGATCATAAATGTAATAAAAGAAGAACAAAATTTTCCTGTGTATTATGATATCCATAAAATTTGTAAATTGAATCATAAAACACCTAAGAAAATGGAATTTTTAATGAATAAATTGAATGCAAAAAGGACACATTTCTCAGAAACAGGTATAAAAACAGAAGAATCGATACAAGAAATTCTTAAAATTTTATGAAAAAAATGAATGTTCTATTAAATAATTGCAAATTATTATAAAATAAATTGTTAATAATGAAAGTTGCTTTAATAAACGACATAAAAAAGAGATATTTACAATACTCTATTATATATCATAATTGCATTAATAGTGACTAAAAAAATCCGAATTTCTTTTTTGTTTTTTCGATTCCATTATTTATTATCTTAAATATTATTTCATGACCTTCTGGTTCAAATGGATGCCTTCTTAGTATGGCTTTTCTATAATTTGGTTTGTCTAGTTTTTGTAATTCCAATGAAATTTTTGCCCAATAACAAATAGAGTCTCCGCCTATTTGTTTCAATTTATTTGATTCAAAATCTTTGTAAACCTGATTTGTTATTAAGATTGGTATGTTTTTTTCTATAGCTATATTAGATAATAAGTGAAGTTGTATTGCTAATCTCTTTATGTTATTTGCTGTATCTGATTCACAGCATTCTAATCTATACAAAGATACCATAGAGTCGACTACAATTAATGAAGGATCTGAATTCTTTATTTCATGTAATATGTTCTCTTGTTCAGTAAAGTTTTTTGGTCTAAACAAGATAATTTTATTAATATTAGAATCTATTTGTTTCAATCTTTCAAAAGAAAATCCATTTTCAGTATCTATAAAAATAGATTTATTTTTTGAGTGTTTTGTGGCTAAAAATGCAATATTTGTTTTTCCAGAAGATGGTGGTCCATATAAATTAGTTATAATACCATGTTGTAAATCTCCGCATAAAATCTTATATATAGAATCACATGTAGATGTCATAATTATGATTAATTGATGATGATTTAAGTTATAAATAGTTTAATTAATTTATATATAAATGCTAGCGTTTACTTAAATTCTAAATATCAATATTGTTTTTATTTAATTGAAAATGCAGACAAGATCATGAAAAAAGAAATAAAATATAGTAGTAGGGATTCAGAGAAAAAAGAATGCCTCAATACGATTAAAATATATAGCGATTTATTGAATTGTTTTGAAGATGTACATGAAAAATTTATTGAATTAGAAGAGTTTGCAAATACATTAGAATATTTCGAGAATGCATTAGAAGATGTTAAAGAAATTAAAGTAATGTATGAGCAATATAAAGGTGATTATAATGGATATTGTAATATGTTTAAAGAATTAACTGAAAAAAAAGAAAAATTATTTAGAAATTATAAATGATAAGGTAGTAGATCATGAAAAAAGAAATAAAATATGATTCAGAAATATGCAATAGTTTTAAAGAAGCATATGAAAAAGCGATTAGAATAAAATTATTAAAAGAAATTGATAATGATTTAAAGAAAGTACATAACAAAGCAATTAAATTGGTATTTTTAGAAGGAGTTGAAAAATTATATAATAAATTTCATGATGATTTTGATGAATTACATGAAAAAAAGTATATTGAATTTTGCAATAGTAGTGAAGAATTACTTATAAAAGTGAGCAAATTAGAATTACTTAAGAATTATAAGGATTATAAAAAAAGTAATACAGAAGAATATATGATGATAAAATGTTAAACGAAAAAAAAGTTGATTTTAAGCTAAAAGTAGCTGAATTAAATTCAAAAGATGAATTTGGTATAGGAATATCTAGAATAGATTCCAAATTTATAAAAAAACTTGGAATAAGAGAAGGAGATATAATTTGTGTAGAAGGTGAAAAGGAAACAGCTGTGATAGCTGTTAGAGCATATCCATCTGATGTCGGATTAGGTATTATAAGAATGGACGGAATTACAAGAAAAAATAGCAGGACTCATATAGGGGAATATGTGAATGTTAGTGTTGCTAATGTCAAAGAAGCAAAAAAGATTGTATTAGCACCAGCGCAAGAAGGAGTATTACTTCGCATGAATTCGAATTCTATAAAACAAAATTTACATAGAAGAGCTGTAATGAAATCTGATATATTAACTCCATCTCCAATAATCCAGAGAAGAAGTTCATTTTTTGAAGATTTTTTTGGAGTTGGTATGGATGAGATGTTCACTCCATTTGGAGAAGATCTAATGTTTGTGGTAGTGAATACAAATCCAAGTGGTCCTGTTATCATAACAGAATCAACAGAAATAGAATTATTATCAAAAGCTGTCAAGACAGAAGAAACAAAAATTCAAATGATAACATATGAAGATATAGGCGGATTACATAATATTATACCAAAAGTAAGGGAAATGATAGAACTACCGTTAAGACATCCTGAAATATTTGAAAAAATGGGAATAGCACCTCCAAAAGGTATATTGTTATATGGACCTCCTGGATGTGGAAAAACATTAATAGCAAAAGCTGTTGCAAATGAAGCTGGAGTTAATTTTATATCTATTAGTGGGCCAGAATTTATAAGTAAATTCTATGGACAATCAGAAGAAAATTTAAGAAAGATTTTCGAGGACGCAGAAAAAAATGCTCCAAGCATAATATTTATCGACGAAATAGATTCGATAGCTCCTAGAAGGAAAGATGTTACAGGCGAAGTAGAAAGAAGAGTAGTAAGTACTTTATTATCACTTATGGATGGATTGAAAAATAGGGGAAATGTGATAGTAATAGCAGCAACCAATAGACCAAATGCATTAGATAATGCCCTAAGAAGACCTGGAAGGTTCGATAGAGAAATAGAAATAAGTATTCCTGATAGGAAAGGCAGGTTAGAGATATTACAAATTCATACAAGAAATATGCCACTTGATGGAGTGAATTTGAAAAAAGTATCAGATAAATTATATGGATTTAGTGGTGCTGACATAGAATCATTATGCAAAGAATCGGTTATGTGTTCATTGAGAAAAATTTTACCAGAGATTAAATGGAAGGATGAAAAAATATCAAATGAAAGTTTAAAGAAATTGAAAGTTAGAAAAGAAGATTTCGACTATGCATTCAAAATAACAGAGCCATCAGCTATGAGAGAAGTAATGGTAGAAATTCCAAAAACAAAATGGAAAGACATAGGAGGATTATCAAAAACAAAGAGATCATTAAAAGAAATGATAGAATATCCATTAAAATATCCAAAAATATTTGAAAAAATGGGAATAGAACCTCCAAAAGGTATATTATTATATGGGCCTCCTGGATGTGGAAAAACATTGATAGCAAAAGCTGTTGCAAATGAAGCTTCTGTTAATTTTATATCTGTAAAAGGTCCAGAAGTAACATCAAAATGGTTTGGAGAAAGTGAAAGAAGAATAAGAGAATTATTTAAAAAAGCAAAAGAGGTATCTCCATCAATAATATTCTTTGATGAAATAGATTCAATAGCTCCTAGAAGAGGCATTGGAATACAAGCAAATGAAAGAATAGTAAGTCAAATATTAACAGAAATGTCAGGACTAGAAAAACTGAATGATGTCGTCATAATAATGGCAACAAATAGATATGATATGATAGATCAAGCTTTACTAAGACCAGGAAGAATTGATAGAAAAGTGTTTGTTTCTATTCCAAATAATAAATCTAGATTAGAAATATTTAAAGTTCATACTAAAAATATGCCATTGGATAAAAGTGTAAATTTAAAAAGTTTAGCAAAAGATACAAAATATTATTCTGGAGCAGATATAGAAATATTATGTAAAGAAGCAGGAGTTAATAATAAAGCGGCTATAAGACAATTAGAAAAATATGCAGTAACACTAATAAAAGCACCAATACCTGCAAAAGGCTTTATAAAAACTGTCACAAAACCAGGAATTTTAGCAAAAGCCACTAGGTTAGCTTCTAAAGCCAAAAATCCTAAAGTAGCTGTTACAGCAGCAATAGGTGCCCTGCTTCTTTCTCTTGGTGGTGGGTATCTATTAGGCAGTAAAGATG
>DAOWOJ010000093.1 GCA_030642125.1 Candidatus Aenigmatarchaeota archaeon
AAATCTTTTGGGATTTTAATATCTATACCATTAATAGTCGTATAAATTAATGGCGAAAGTACTTTCCAATAATCTGTTTTATCAATGGGATGTAATATTAAAAATCCAGTAAATTTACCACTCATAATTTTCCTTTATAATTATTTTATTTATTTTTAATTCCTAAACAAAACATTCCTGGTTTGAATTTCGAATATTTTAAAATTTCCATTTTTTCTAATTTAAAATATTTTTCAATTCTATTTTTCATAAAGTCTTTTGTAATAGTTCTAACATGTAATCTACTTAATTTACCTTTATATGGACATGTTATTATAACTCTACCGCCTGGTTTTAATAAAGGATATGCTTCAGCCAATGTTTTATTAACACTACAAACATGCTCCAAAACTTCTCCAAATACTATTGTATTAAATGATTCCAGTTCAAAATTTAATTCATCAAAAAAACCATGATGAAATGTAACTTTATTACTTTTTACATTTTCTCTTGCTTGTTTTATTATTGCTATTTGTAAATCTACTCCATGAATTTCTTTTATATCATCTCTTTGGCTCGCTAAATAACATGTAAGACCAGGTCAACAACCAATATCTAATATTTTTGGACCAACAATATTTTTCATTATAAGTGAAAATCTTTTATGCAAATCTTGATGTTTATAATGTTTTGGATTATGAAAGCGTTGAAATGTACAGTCTTGTTTTTGACCTTTTTCGTTAGCCATGTTATATAATGTTTCTTTATTCATAATTACCTCCTAATTTATTTTCCACAAACAAAAATATCTATCAAGCTCTTTTTCATAACATTTAGCAATTGGAGTTTTAAGATTATAAGGTTCTATTTGAACATTTATTCTTCTAAATCCATATCTTTTTATTAAGTCTGTCCTTTCTAAATTAAAATTTTCTTTTATATTATTATAAGTTGTAGTTAATAAAAATGTAGAGCCGCTATCCTTAAAATTTTTCAATGCTGTAATTCCATCTTCTGTTGTCAAATGAAATAAACAATCTCTGCATATAATAACATCTGTTTTCGGTAGCATATCATGTACAACATCTAAACATTCAAATTTTACATCTTTATATTTTTTCTTTATTTCTTTAATCATTTGGTTATTAATATCATACCCAATATATGAAGAGTCGTGCTTATTTATTAAGTTCATCCATAAATAGTTACCACATGCAGCATCGCTTATGCTTTTAATATTATATTTTATAATAATCTTTTCAATAAATTCTCTGATTCCTTCTGTAATCTTTATTGTTGATCCCTTACCACAAGGAAGTCCAACTTTACTATTATTAATCCATTTACCTTCAGCGCCTCGTTTAATCAATCCATGCCCATCCATATATTATATCTCCTATTTTTTTATAAAAATACCTGTTGCAGTATTTAATTCTTTTCTTTCCTTTTGAAGTAGTTCTTTAAGATTATATTTATTAATTTCTGGTTGGATTATTGATGTCTTTATATCTCTTCCCCAATCATGACATGCAATAATATCTCCTTTCTTTAGTGATGGAGCAAATGTTCTTAATTCATGAACCTTATCTCCACCATCACATAATATAATAGTAATGCCCGGTTTTGATATGATTTCTTTTATTTCTTTAGCATATACAAAAATATCAACTTTATTACAACTACCTTTTAAGTCTACAAATTTTTGAACTGGTGTCCCTGTTATATTATTTTTTCTACCAAAATCGTAAGTATAAAATTTTGCATTTCTATTTATACAAAATAATTTAAAATAAACACTCATATTTCCAAGTGCAGTCCCCAATTCAATAAATCTTTTAAAATCCAGTTTGCATAATAATTTTTCCCAAATAAAAAAAGCATTAAATGTTTGCTGACACGATTCTCCCAAAAAGGTACATGTAAATGTATTTGGAGCAAAGTTTTTTCCATGCTTAACGGAAGGTCCTATTGGTATTTTACTATATGGTGAGATCGTTTGTTTGTTCATTTTGTTTTATCTCCTCAAAATCTTTATAAAATAATTTTAACGTTTTTTCTTTTCCTATAGTAGTATTTGCACTCCATATTGCATCTGTCTGAAGCATTCTTGGAGACCTAAATCTTATTATCACATTTCCCCAAGAAAGCGTCTTTTTAAATTTTTCATATGCTAAATAACAAGCTTGTTGTCCATAACCAGCTGGTCTTATATTGGCAGGTGTAGAATCAATATTCTTTATCCATTCTTTCATAAAATTTAATGTTATATTATTTAACTTATATCCTTGAACTGCGATCATAGTTTTTCTTGTAATTTTTGATTTTAATCTTAATGCTATTGATATATCATTATTTTTTACTAAGTCAAATAAATCTTTAATATATTCTCTAAAATACATATCAATATCAAAATGTAACATATATTTTTCATGAATATTATTATTCATTACTTCGTATATTTCTTTTATACGATCATCGTCAGCAATAATATTTTTCCACACTTTACTTTTTTGAGTTACATGCTTAGTTTCTACTTGTTTTTTATATTGCAATAATGTATCAACAGAAACTTTTGATTTTTTTGCTATATTAGTAATATCAAACTGTTTATTAATAACTTGTAAATTATCATAACAAAACATCAATTTATCAATCTGTTTTTGTTTTAAATCCCTACTGCTTAATATTATTTTAATTGTATCCCCATGATAATATTTAAATGATTCCACAAATAAATTTGCCCAAGCCAAAAATCCCGAAGTTAAATATGCATGTATAATCATTATTTCCACTCCTTTATTCTATAACCAAGAAATTCATATAATTTTTCATTAAGAGGTTTATAAAAATCATCCCAAATATAATTATATATTTCTTCTCGACCTAAAAGATTTATTTTTCTTTTCATATTCTAATTCTCATAGATATTAGGTTGATATATAGTATCCCAATACACTCCATCAATTACAGGTAATCTACATCTTTTTTTTGTATCGTCTTTTAAATTAATTGTTGCCATTCTGGTTGTAGTTTTTTTCTTTTTATAACCATCACTTGC
>DAOWOJ010000095.1 GCA_030642125.1 Candidatus Aenigmatarchaeota archaeon
AAAAATGAAAAACGTAATTAAAAAAGATAAAATACTTGTTCGTTCAGTATCAATATTAGAAATATTCAACAAAGATATTAATTCTCTGACAGAGAGCTTAAAAGAATGGTATAGTTTATATTTTCCTGAGCTAAAAAGAAATATAAAAGATAATGAAAAGTATGTAGAACTTGTTACTAAATATTGCGAAAAAGAAAATTTTCCTATTGAATTCGAAAAAATTAAAAACGATTCATTTGGAATGCAATTCGATGAAAATGATATACTTATTATAAAACATGTGTCTAAAAACATTCATAATTTGAATATTCTTAAAACAAATCTTACAAAATATATAGAAAATTTAGCACGCGAAATAGCTCCAAACACGTCAGAACTTGCAGGAGAATTACTAACAGCTAAATTGATATCAAAAATAGGATCATTAGAAAAATTAGCGAAAATTTCTTCATCTAACATTCAATTGCTTGGAGCAGAAAAAGCATTATTTAGACACATGAAAGGTAAAGGAAAATGTCCAAAATATGGTGTATTATTTTCTCACAAATTATTTCGAGAATTTCCAGATAAATTACATGGAAAACTTGCAAGATTATTGGGTTCAAAATTATCTATAGCATCCAAAATAGACTTTTATAAAAGAGAAATGAATCCAAATTTAAAAAAAGAACTTGAAAGTAAAATAAAAGAAATTCTTGCAAATAACGATTAGATATTGATTTTATAGGATGTAAAAAAATGTCAATAATATTGATAGCAGAAAAACCTGATGCAGCGCATAGAATAGCTATATCATTATCAAATACTGATCCAAAAGAAATTAAAAAAAATGGGGTAAAATATTATGTTTTTGAAAAAAACAAACAAGAACATGTTGTTGTAGCAGCAGTTGGTCATCTATTTAACTTAAAACAAATAAAACGTGGAAATTATCCAGTTTTCGATGTACATTGGATACCATCGTATAAAGCCAGAAAATCTTGCGAATTCACAAAAAAATATTTGGATACAATAAAAAAAGTAATAAACGATTACAAATTTTCAGAATTTATAATAGCGACAGATTATGACAGAGAAGGATCAGTTATCGGATTCAATATTCTAAAGTTTATTTGTCTAAATGAAAAAAATGATTTATACGCATCTGATAAAATTTGTCTCAAATGCAAAGCAAAAAGAATGAAATTCTCAACATTAACAAAACAAGATTTAACAAAAGCTTATAATGAAACATCCAATTTGGATTTTGGATTAATAAATGCTGGAATAACAAGAAATATACTTGATTTTTATTATGGAATCAATTCATCAAAAGCATTAACATCATCACTAAAAACACAAAATTCATTTACATTATTAACAGCAGGAAGAGTACAAAGTCCTATATTATATTTGTTGAACGAAAGAGAAAAAGAGATAAAAAAATTTAAATCAATAAAATTTTGGCAAATAGAATTGCATGCAGAATTTAATGGAATAAGAATAATAGCATCACATAAAAACAAGAAATTTTGGAAAAAAGAAGAAGCAGAAGAAATTGTTAAAAATTGCTATAACAAAAAAGCTATTGTATCAAATCTTAATGTAAAAAAATATAAACAAGATCCTCCGATACCATTCAATGTCACATCGCTACAAATAGAATGTTATAAATTATTTGGTTATTCACCATCAGTAACAAGCATAATAGCGCAAAATTTGTATAGTAGAGCTATGATTAGTTATCCAAGGACTTCTAGTCAGAAACTTCCTCCACAAATAGGATATAAGAAAATAATGGAAAGTATATCGAAGTTAAAAGAATATGAATTGTTGATACAAAAATTACTGAAAAAAACTAATTTAATTCCAAGACAAGGAAAACTAGAAGATACTGCACATGAAGCAATACATCCTACTATAGAACCACCAAAAAGAAAATTAATCGGCAATAAATGGAAAGTTTATGATATTATATGTAAAAGATTTCTTTCAGTATTTGCAGACCCAGCTATCAAGGAAAGTATTAATGTAACAATAGACATTGATGGAAATGAATTTGTAACAAGAGGCGAAAGAACATTAGAAAATAATTGGATAGATTTTTATCAACCATATATCAAATCAAATGATGTTATTCTACCAGATATTAAAAATGGAGATGAATTAGAAATAAAAAATATAAAAATACTAGAAAAAGAAACATCTCCTCCAAGCAGATTTTCACAATCATCAATAATAAATGAAATGGAAAAAAGAGATCTTGGAACAAGATCTACTAGAGCACAAATACTACAGACTTTGTATGATAGAAAATATATAATTGGAAGAAATATAGAAGTAACTAATTTAGGAATGCAAATTTCAGAAACATTGAAAAAGTATGTACCAGAGCTAGTTGATGAAAAATTAACAAAAAAAATCGAAGATCAGATGAATAATATAGAATCTGGAAAAGAAAAACCTGAAAAAATTGTAAAAGATATAGAAAAAATTTTAATTGACGTATTTTCTAACTTTAAAGAAAAAGAAATGGACATAGGAAAAGATCTATCAAAAGCACTGATAGAGACAATTAAAGAATCGAAAATATTAGGGAAATGTCCAAATTGTAAAAATGGTAAACTAAAAACGATAACTAGCATGAAAACTGGTAAATCATTTGTCGGATGTACATCATATCAAGAAGAAAATTGTCATACAGCATTTCCATTACCACAAAATGCGACAATAACACCGCTTAACAAAACATGTAATACATGTGGATATCCAATAATCAGCATAAGAACGAAATATAATAAAATTTTTAGAATGTGTATAAATAACAAATGCGAAACAAAAGAAAACTGGAAAAATAGGAAAAAACCATTATGATATAATGATGAATTTATATCAAATAAAGTTATATTAAAATGCAAAATGAAATTTGACAAATCAATATGATGTAGAAGAAATTTCAAAGAAAAATAAGAGTTATGATTAAAAAAGAAT
>DAOWOJ010000027.1 GCA_030642125.1 Candidatus Aenigmatarchaeota archaeon
GGAAAGAAGGTTATGATGTTGAGGGGTTCGGTATTGTGTTTTTGGAAGCAAATGCCTGTAAGAAAGCCGTTATTGCAGGGAATTCCGGTGGTGCTGTGGATGCAGTGATTCACGAAAAGACTGGATATTTGGTAGATCCTTTATCTATAGAAGATATTTCTAAAAAAGTGATAAAACTCCTTTCCAATGATGAGCATAGAAATGATATTGCAATGGCGGGGTATGAAAGGGTGATTACTGAACTGAATTGGGATAAAGTGATAGAAAAAATTGAAAGGACTATAAAGAAACTCTATGATTAAAGAAGCGGTATTAAGACTAGGAAAGCACTCTGTTGTATATGGTCTGGGTAGTATCGGAACTAAGATCATATCAATATTATTATTACCGCTATATACTGCCTTTCTAACACCGGCTGATTACGGTGTCCTTCAAATCTGTAATGTTCTAAGTTCAATAATTATTACAATTATATTAATGGGAACTTCATCTGCTTTATTTAAAGTTTATTACAATGATGAAAATCAAGAGAATAGAAAAATTATATTAGGAACTGTATTAATATTCTATTTATTTATTGCAGCAATAATTTTATTACCCCTGATATTTTTCCGTAATTTGATATCACCTTTATTAATAGGTGGTGAGAGAAGTGGCTATTTACTTCTATTAGTTCTTGTGGCTACTTATTTTGAAGGTTTGATTACATTAGGTTTGGCAATTTTACGAGCTAATGAGAAATCAGTGACATATGCCATTTTCTCAATTGTTCGTTTACTAATATATATTTGCTTGAATATTGTGTTTGTTGCTACTTTAAAAAGAAATTATATTGGAGTAAAAGAGGCTACATTAATAGCACTTTTTATTTCATTTATTATTATTTTCATAATAACTTATAAAAAGATAAAATGGAAATTCAATAAAGCTTATATGAAAGAAATATTAGCAATTGGAATTCCTTTGGCAATAGGTGGAATAGCAAGCTGGGTATTAAATATGACTGATCGCTATATGCTGAAATTTCTACTTCCAGAAGAGATTGCTTTAACACAGGTCGGTTTATATTCTCTTGGTGGTAAAATGGCATCATTTATATATTTTGCACTGGTAGCTCCTTTTATGTTATCATGGGGAGCGTTGATGTATTCCTACCAGAATAATCCGAATGCTAAGAATATCTACAAAAATATTTTAAACATTTTTACTGCTTTAGGTGGAATATTATTTATTCTGATTTCATTGTTTTCTCCAGAAATATTGAACTTGATTTCCCAGAATAAAGATTATATTGTTGCATACAAAGTTGTTCCATATCTTACATTCTCAAAATTATTGTTTGGAATTTATATGATATTTACAGTAGGTGTTACACTCACAAAAAAAACAAAATATATTTCAATTGCAAATTCTATTGCAGCATTACTAAACATAATTTTTAATTTCATATTCATTCCTAAATTTGGAATGATGGGAGCTGCTATTGCTAGTTTGATCTCATTTATTATCAGGACGATGATCTTGTATTTCAACGCACAAAAGTATTATTATATCAATTATGATATTATTAAGGTAAGCAGTTTTCTATTTGTTTTATTAGGAATAGGTGTTATCCAGAATTATTATCAGGTACATCTGGTGTTGAAATTCTTACTATTTATCACAATTGTAACAGCAACACCTTTAACAGGTTTAGTAAAATATTCTCATATCATATCTTTTGGGAAAATGGTGATGGAAAAGGTTAGAAAATAGTATGAAAAAAATTTCAGTATTAATATGGAATGATTTTACACATGATAAAAGGGTAAGAAACATCTCCAAATCGTTAAGTGAAAATGGATATGATGTTACTGTTATTGCAGCAAAACCTTATAAAGGATTACCAGTATCAGAAAAAGGAAAAATAAGAATTAGACGTATTCCCCAATTTTCTTCTCTCTATTCCAAACAAAAAAGCATATCTTCAGAATCTAAAATGAAAAATATGATACAGAAAAATTCAATATTTAGATTTATTAAAAATAATAAGATTAGATTATATATTACAGCATTTTTAAATTGGGCTAGTTTTAATCTGGGTTTATTTTTTGTTGGTATTTTTACAAAACCAGATATTATTTATGCAAATGATCTCGAGACCCTTACTGTGGGATATTTAATTTCGAAAATTTGTAAAGCAAAATTGATTTTTGATAGTCATGAATTATGGCTTTATGGAGCTACATTTAAAGATAGTACGTTAATCAGGCAAAAATATTGGGAATATATCCAAAAAAAACTAATTAATAAATTAGACGCTGTAATTGTAACAACAAATTATCGAGCAAAAATATTAACAGAACAATATAGTATAAATCAAATAAATGTTATAAAAAACTGTTCAAAGTTTGAAGAAATTGAAAATAATGATTTGTTAAGAGATGAATTTAATATACCTAAAGATCGTACAATAATTTTTTATCAAGGATTATTAGCAGAAAAAAGAGGGATATTCACAATTGTTGATGTACTTGAAGGATTAGAAAATGTCTCAATGGTTTTTATGGGAATGGGAAAAGATATAGGAAATCTAAAATACTATATTCATAAAAAAGGTTTAGAAAATAAAATATTCGTTAAAGATGCTGTTCCCCCCGACTTACTCTTAAAATATACATCTTCAGCTGACATAGGATTACAGCTTTTAAAAAATACTGATCTTAACCATTATTCTACAATTTCAAACAAACTACTTGAATATATTATGGCTGGTATTGCAGTTCTTGGTAGTGATTTTCCGGAAATAAGAGAGATAATAAAAAAGTATACAATTGGAGAAGTTGTAGATCCTGATGATAAAGAAGAGATTCAAAAAAAGTTAACTAAAATGATAATAGATAAATCATTATTAGAAAAATATAAAAGAAATACATTACTTGCAAGACAAGAGTTTAAATGGGAAAATGAAGAAAAAAGATTGTTACAAATAATTAATAATTTAAACTAGTACTATATGAAAAAAAATGTAAAGAAAGTAGCTATTTTGCTTTTTGGTGACTATTTAAGAGATGGTCGTGTACAAAGAACAGCAGAAGCTTTAAAAGAAAAATTCGATGTAAAAGTTTTTGTTACTTCAGATTATATAGGAGATTATCCTAAAGAATTTAAAGGTGTTGCTATCGAGTTTAGTTCATTAAAATCAAAAAAACTCTTAAAACATCCTCTAATTCAAATTATTAAATTCATTGAATATTTTTGGGTAACAAGTATCCAAATTAAAAAATTTGATCCTGATATTATTCATTGCAATGATGTTTTTACGATATTATTTGGTTGGATATTTAAATTCCGAGGGAAGAAAGTTGTATATGATTCACATGAATTGTGGAAAGATACACAGCATAAATATGCTTATAATTCGAGATTATTTAAAATGTTATATTGGTTAGAAAAGGTTATTATAGGTAAAATAGATGCTGTAATAACTGTTGGAGATTATATCGCAGATATTCTCCAACGTGATTATATGATCAATCGCCCTTTTGTCATAAGGAATATTACTGAAACTGAAAAAGTGGAACAAACTGATATAGTTAGAGAGAAGGGAATAATATAAAAAGAGGATAAAATTGTTCTTTATATTGGTGGACTTTCTGCTGGTAGAGGTTTGGAAAAAGTTGTGCAAAGCTGTCGGTTTTGGAACGATGAGATTGTACTGGTTGTTTTAGGATTCGGTGTATTAAAAGATAAACTTTTACAAATGCGTAGTGAACTTCGATTACAAAATAAGATTTATTTTCTTGATTCTGTATCTCAAAATCAAGTGCTTAAATATGCAAATTCATGTGATGCAGGTATTATTCCCTATGAAAATACTTGTCTGAATCATTATTATGCTTTACCTAATAAAATATTTCAACTTGCTCAAATGAGAATCCCAATATTAGTAAGTAACTTTCCTGAAATGAAGCAATTGGTAGATAAATATTCTCTCGGATACACATTTGATCCCGGAAAGCCAAGAGAAATTGCAAATGCTGTAAATGAATTATTTAAAACCAATTTTAGTATTAACGATAAAAACTATGAGAAATTTTCTAAAGATTTTAATTGGAAAAATGAAAAATGCAAACTCATGAATTTATATAATAAATTATTTTAACAAAAATATAAGGAAGTAATCTTATTTGGTATAAAAATGAAACTGAAAATAGATAGAAATAGTGACTGGGAAAAAATCAATGTTGATTTTCAAAATTTAGATGTAAAAGTAAAATCGAACATGTTTTTACAAAAATACATAATTCAGCATAATTGTAAACAGCTTACTGAAGTTCCAATTAATTATTTTCATTCTATAACTGAAATCAATACAATTATAAATAGTAATAAAATGGGAGAATTAATAAATTTGGCAATTAGTAGTAAAAGAAAAAATTCTCTGTATATTGTAACTAATATTCTATCCCTTTTGTTTTTTTAAAAAAATGAAATAAATAGGTAAAGAAAATAAAGTATAATCCTTTCATGGAGAAATGAATGTGTAGAGTCTGTCATCTAAGTTCAGTTCATCGAGCCACTGATACACGAATATTGTTTAAAGAATGTAGTAGTCTGGCAAAAAGATATGAAGTTTTGCTTATTGCAAACCATGTTAAAGAAGAGACTATTAATAACGTGAAAATAATTCCATTTAAAAAGATCAATAACCGTTTTTTCAGAATATTATTTTCTCCATTAATAATATTTTTTATAGCTTTGAAATATAAAGCTGAAGTCTATCATATTCATGATCCTGAATTATTAATTACTTTAATACTTTTTAAAATATTTACTCGCTCAAAACTCATATATGATATACATGAAGATGTAGTAAGTGATATTCAAAGTAAAAAATATCTAACCAAATTTTCTAAGAAGTTAATTATTATATTTTTCTCGATTATCGAGAAATTTGCTGTAAAACTCTCTGATTATAATATTACTGCTACTCCATACATTAGGGATAAGTTTTTGAAATTAAATCAGAACACTCTTGATATCAACAACTACCCAATTATTGATGAGCTAAAAGCAAAGCGTAATCCAAAAGATAAAGTAATATGTTATGTTGGTAATATTACTGAAATAAGAGGTTTATCGAATATTATTAAATCACTTAAATGTATTGATATAGAATTACACCTGGCAGGTGAATATGAACCAATAAAATATCGAGAAGAACTGATCTCTCTTAAAGGTTGGTCTAAGGTTAAAGAACACGGTTATATAAATCGTAAAAAAATGAAGGAAATATTATCTTTTTCAAATGCAGGATTGGTTCTATTTGAACCAGAACCAAACCATGTAAATGCCCAACCAAATAAACTTTTCGAATATATGTCTGCGTCTATTCCTGTTATCGGTTCTAATTTTCCACTTTGGCGGGAAATTGTATTAAAAAATAATTGTGGAATCTTAGTCGATCCAAAAAATCCACAAGAAATTGCTAATGCTATAAAATATATTCTTAATAATAAGGATAAAGCAAAGATGATGGGTAGAAATGGAAGAAGAGCTGTTAAAGAAAAATACAACTGGCAAAATGAAGAAAAAAAATTATTTGATGTGTATAATAAATTAATTGGGAAAAAGTAATACATAAGGAGCAATAAATGATTTATCTTTTCTGGTTATGCATTCTTATTTTGGTTTATCATATATTTGGTTATGGATTGCTACTAAGTTTCATTATTCTTTTTAAAAAACAGGAAAATACAATTGAATTAACTGAGTTTCCTACGATTACGGTTTTATGCCCAGCATATAATGAAGAAAGTGTTATTGAGGAAAAGATCAAATCATTTCTTAATCTTGATTATCCCAAAGATAAGATAAATATGATAGTAATATCTGATGATTCGACGGATAGTACGAATGATATTGTAAAAAAATATAAA
>DAOWOJ010000032.1 GCA_030642125.1 Candidatus Aenigmatarchaeota archaeon
ATCAGAGTGCAATTACAGAATATGTTGATGCCGAAAAATTTTATACAGAAAATGATATTGCAAAATTTGGTTTAAAAACCGACACATTATTCACTTTTATTAAGAATAACGAATCATTAAATTTTGTATATTTTGCTGTTAAATATTATACAAACAATAGCAATTTTAATAATGCTTTAATTTTACTGAATAATTTATCTGCAAAAGGATACGAACGCAGTTGGGCTGCAAATAACCAAACATTACTTGGCACTCAACTTGCAATTCGTGATTATAAAGCTAATCCGGAAACTAACTATAAAACTAAAGTTAATAGATATACCAAAAACAATAAATGGTATAACAGCCTGAAAAAAGCATATTTAAAACAGTGGAAACATTTAAGCAAATAGAAAACATAAAAAAAAACAATACAGACAAATGAAACATCCATGACCAAAGGGAATTAAGAATTAAGATTTTAGATTTTAGATTTAATTTGGACACACAAGGGAATGATTATATAATGAATTTTGCAATAAAATATAAATAACTAAATCCGTCAGCTGACGGATAAAAATATAAACCAATGAAAAAAATAATTTTAATATCAACAATTTGTTTATTATTAGCAAGTTGCAACTCACGAAACAATAACGAAAATAAAAATATTAATTCTCTCTCTTTTGTTGTTGCTGCCGATATGAGAGACTTTACAGGAGATAATATTGATTATTTTTTCTAAATATTAGCATAATAGCCCCAGGAACATCATGATTTGCATCTATTGCTTCATATTCAAAATTATTACATTTTATTGGTTTATTTAATTCAATTTCATTAAATATGAATTTACAGCTAATATCATCAAAATTATACATTTCTTTAAGGAAATTATATGTTTGTTTTGTACAATAAAGAATTCTATCAAATCCTTTAAATCCTTTTAAATGATCACTATGTGCATGAGTTAAAAAGAATATTTCAATGTCTTTTGTATTCTTTTTAACAAAATAATCAACACAAATATTTAAATCAGAATTAAAATGATAATTCATTATACAAAAATGTTAATAATTTTGTATAATGGAAGAACCTTATAGAACTAAAAAAAGTAGTGATAGAAATTTTGGAATTGGTGAGATAAATACTTCTGTACATCATCTTTATGCTCTAATAAAAACTGAAAAAAAGAAATTAAAAGCAGCAAAAAAGAAATTAGTAAAACAAAAAATAGAAAAGAAAAAAATATTAAATAGCATTAAAAAGACATTTGATACAACTACCGATCCTTATATAGCTGAAAGAGAATTTTTCCATTATTTTGGAAATTATGATATAAAGGATACTGGATTTGAAGCAATGAGAAATATAGGAATTGTTCCTATTTCTTCTTTTTCACCAATACATACTTTAAAGAATAAAGCTAGAGTAAGAAAAATAAACAAACAAATACATAGAACAACTAAATTAATTGAAAGAATACAACAAGCAATAGCAAAATTCAAAGCATCTATTAAAAGACTAAAAGATTATATTGCAACATTAGAATATGGGTATCTTAATCAATAAAAATTACTTAATATAATATTTTTGTATATGGGAAATGAATCTAAAAATCAAACACAATTTGAGACTGCTATTGTAAATAAATTTAATCAAAAAATACCTTTAGAAGCTGATGGAATGCCAGAAAAGAAAAAATCATTTGTTAGAAAATATATGAATTGTTTTTTTGAATCATTAGATAAAATGGAAAATATTACTACTTTATGCCAATATGAAAATAAGACAATTGTAAGTGGTCCTTTATTTCCAGGTAATTATGAAGGTAAAGAAACTATTTTTGAATATCATGGTTTTGATAAAACCTGTAATAAGATTCAAGAAAATCGAAGGTTTCCAATTAAAAGAGGTCATAAAACAGGTGGATTTTATGTTACTATAGAGATATTGTCATCACAATGTTGCAAAGTTAGAGATTTAACTAATAATTGGGTTAAAGATAAAACTCATCCAGGATGTGTAGTTAGAGGAGCATATGAACGAATTAGAATAACTTTTAGAAAAGAATTTTATACTATGAATAATGAATATAAAGATACAAGATTAAGATCAGATGTATTAAATCAAATAACAGCATGTTGGTTTGATTATCCAACAATGAAAAAAGAAATAAAAGAATCAAAAGATGAAGTAGGAAATACTATTAAATCAACAATAACAACAAAATTTATAGATAAAAGATATAATGTTCAATATTATGGTTTTACAGAAAATAAGGAGATATCTAAACAACATAATTTAATGTTTGATATGTTTAAACAAATAAAACAAACAATAGGAGTTAATTTTGGAGCACTTCAATGGAAACAAGCAAGTAGATTAACTAAATATGTTCCTGAAAAATTCTTTAGATCATTTATTCGAACTCTTTTTGTTGATGATGTAGATGATAATTTCAATTTATTTGGTTGCACATGGAATATGGATAAAGATTTATATAATAAAGATAAACACATGTGTTTTATGGAATTTGTTATTAATTTTTGGGGATGTGTTAATAGATGCGCTGGAGATGGGGAAGAACAAAAATTGGGTACTTATTTATATGAAATTTCAGGATGGCCATGGACTAGACCAAAGCCAAGTGGCCAAGCAGGCGCTGCTTTTGCTGGAAATAGTACAAATGAAGTTCGTAATTGGCTTTGTTTTAAACCTTATATAAAACTTGGGAAGCCATGGTGGCGAAGATTATTTGGTAAAGTACATAATGTTCTTATAGCTATTATGAATGGAATTAAAAAGATTGTTATAGCAGGAATTGAAACTGTATCAGAAATTATTCAAGTAGTAGTTGAAGAAGTAGTAGATATTGTAGAAACAGTAATAGACGAAGCAAGTGGATTATTTGGTGGTATTTTTAGTAAATTTAAGTATTATATTATAGGTGGTCTTGTTTTAGGAGGTGGAGGCTTATATTTACTTTTTAAAACTAAAAAATATACTCCAATGGGAGTAGCTTATAACCAATTGACTAAATAAAATTTATTCATTAAGTACTTTTTTTCTAAAGGTATTGTCTTTTGCCATCTTAAGATATATTCTACGCCATCTGTAATCTCTAAATCTTAATCTAAGATACCCCTCGTGAACAACAAATCTCATATAACAATCGTCATCTTCAGTAAAATACTCACAAAGATCATTCCAATGGTCAAATTCTTTTATCTTATCCATAATTAATCTAGTACAGCTATCATTAGGAACATTATAATCACACATTATACAAAAAAATTAAAGTCGTATTTCTTTTATTTCATCTTTATGGTTTATAGGAACTGATAAACCATTAAATTGGTGTAAATTGTATGGAAATTTCCTTTTTAGATTTTTAGATTGAATAATTTTAACTCTTTCAGTATTAACTAATTGAAATGGTTTTAGTCCTTTTTTTAGGTCTACATTATTTATTTTGAATGGAACTCTTCTTAACCCCCAACCATTATCAATTTCAATATTTTCATGTTTCATTAATTTCAAATAATGATCTTTATCAATCTTAAATGATACTATTCCTTTTGCTGCTTTCTTTACACCTAATGATCCATCTGGTCTAATATATTCACAATAATATGTTTTTGGATGAATAAATATTGCAAAAATAACTTTAGCTCCAGGACAAATATCATTTGATAATGCTCCAAGTCTATTTGGATGTATTTTCCTTTTCTTTTCTAATATTTTAACTTGATTTCCTCTAATATACATTGAATCAGTATCCATATAAAATATTACATTTTCTTTGTTATATAGACCATCTATCATTTCAATTGTATCAATAAGATGTTTTCTAGCTCCAGCTGTTGTCATTGCAGCTATAATTAATGGCTTATTATATTTGTTAATTGTTGTTTCTTTATTATCTCCATGAACCATATATATAGGGTCTTCATCTCCTATAATCTTTTTTGATATAATATTATTCATATAATATTTGTTGAAAAATTCATCAAATTCTTCAAGATGAGATATAAATTTAGTAGTAGATGAATGTGGCTTCTGCCCTGTCTTCCCATAGAAAGAATTAAGGGTTAATTTAATTATTGATTCAATGTCTTTATTGTTTTTATATGATAATCTTAATGCGTATAATTTTTCAACTATAGGTTTAAATATCCTTTTAGATTCAGTCCATTTAAGTATCCAAAAGACTGCTTTTAATTTATATCCTCTTTTAATAGCAGATTCAAAATCATAATTTGTCATTATAATACTTCTTTTGTCATGTAAATCCCATGATAATATTCCTTTTGAATCCCTTTCAGCTAATACTGGTATATATAACTTTTTTGGACATATCATATAACCACATATAAGATAAAATTTGTTTCTTTTGATTATTTTAATAACTTTATCATATTTTCTTCCAATAATGTAATTTAAATCATAAATTTCTTGTGAATCAACATATTTAGATGGCCCTAATGGTTGCTTAAATGTCAATATATATGGATAAATTGAATTAAAATCTACTACTTCTAAATAATCATCTAAATTTTCATATATCTTTTGTCTTTCTTCATCTGAATTACATTGTTGAATTGATTTATATTTTATTGATTCAAAAAATGTCTTAATTTTCATACTCATTCCACCAAAATAAGCTTGACGAATTATTGTATATTCATCAAAAGTCTGTGGAACAGGATATAACTTTTCTAATTGACTACTTTTAAATGATTCAAGTAATCCATTCATAAACACTTGATAAGATAATTGAGATATAGTAATAAATGAATTAATATTAACATTTAATTCTTTAATAAACATTTCTGTTAATTTCTTATGCAAATCTACTAATGTTAATACATCTTTTTGAAGATAAGGACCCCATTCATTTTTATATAAGCTTACATCACCCCAAGTCTTAATTTTCTTATGTTCAAATTCACCTTTTTGTACTTCGCAATTAAACATTTTAGCTGCATTCTTTAATGAATTAAGAACAAATGCACAAGTATCTATAGTTGTAATTGTACTTCCATTATGTGTTTTTAATACCAATTTTAGTAATTTGGTATGATTAAATAACATTTGTAAATTTTTTAATCCTTTAATATCCAAATAGTCAAATAACTGCTCTAATAAAAGTAAATCATCAAATCTCTGTCCATTAAATGAAACCAAATGTGATTTACGTTTAATATTAAGTAACCAATCAATAAATTCTTTCATACATTCTTTTCCTGTAAATAATATGTATTTATTACGATAAAACACTCCAACTGCATAAGCTGTATGATGCGATGTTTCTTGAAATGTTTCTAAATCATAAAATATATAATCTTTATATATTATATTTCCTTTACACTCTTTAATAAGAAAACGAATAGATTTGTGACACTTTCTTTGATTATAATACCTTGTAACATTGAAATTGCATGC
>DAOWOJ010000048.1 GCA_030642125.1 Candidatus Aenigmatarchaeota archaeon
GAATTCCCTGAAAATAAAATTCCAATGTTGTACTTGTCTTTTTTCAAAAATAAGAATACAATGGAATGTTCCAGTTTTTGGAAAGAAGCTATATATGTATTTAAAGATCCAACTAATATTCCTTTTATAAATTAAGATTATGCCAGACACTGATTTTTTTAATATAAATCCTAACATCCCAAAAAAAGAAACTTTAGTAGAAAAATTTTCTAGAGAAAGATTAGAATGGGGAGATAAAATTGCTAATATGTCTCAGCAAATGAAAAGTGTTATGAAAGTTAGTGAACTTATGACAGAGATTTATACAGAACGTCAAATTTGTATAGAATATTATCATTATCTTATTTCGGTTCTTATAAAAATTAATAAAGAATACAGAAAACAATATTCAGAAAGACACGATTATTGGACAAATAAATCAAGTATACGATATCCAAATGAAAATTCTAAAAATTATAAAATTCAAACAGAATTAGCAGATATTTTGGAAAAAAGGGAAATGATAGATAATCATGCAAAATTTATTGATAAAACTGTAGGAACAATAGATAATCTTGTTTATGCAATACCAAAAAGAATAGAAATCGAACAGATATCAAGAGGAAAATAATTATGAAAACTTTTAATAAAAAGGGAGAGCTGCATATATTTAATTTATTATTTTTAAATGAATATCATTATGATGGGAGAAATCACATAGATAGAAAATCTCCATGTACATGTAGTTATTGTAAAGGAACTATGAAAAAACCAATTCATTATGGGCTAAATATTCCGGAAAATAAAAGAGGATGGTGGGTTATAAAATATGGTCCAAAAAGATATTTGCGTATTACTTATCATAAAAAATTTAAACTTGTAAAAATTTATTAAATAAAATGGACGATAAATATAAAAAATTAAAAGAAGAAGTAGAAAATTGTTACTGGGAAATTAAGTATTATAATGAGAAATTAGAAAAACTTAGAAAATCGTGTAATCATCCAGAAACTGAGTTAGTAAATTATTCACCAAGAGTAGGACAGGTATTTGAAAATACAGAAGTATGTTCAATATGTGGAGAAGTAATAAATATTCCAATAGGAGTAATGAAATGATTAATATCGGAATAGTTGGTTCAAGGACATATTTAAATAAGAAAAAAGTAGATAGTGCAGTAGATTTATGTATAGAGAAATATGGCGCAGAAAATATTTGTATTGTGAGTGGAGGAGCAAAAGGCGCTGATAATTTAGGAAAAATTGTAGCGCTAGAAAAAAAATTAAAATACATAGAATATAATCCATCCCATACAGCATGGAATGAATATTCCGGAAAGCCTAAAGAATGGTATGAAAAACCTTACCAGGTTGGTAATTTTTTTGAAAGAAATTCTTTTATAGCAAAAGATAGTCATTTTCTATTTGCATTTATTCCTGAAGGACATACATCGAACGGAACAATGGACACGGTAAATAAAGTAAAAAAATTAAATAAACCCTATCAAATAATAGATTAAATGAGTGATAAAAAATATGATATTGTAATTTTGTCTGGTGGATTTGACCCAATACATAAAGGACATGTAAGAATGTTTAAGGCTGCAAAAAATATGGCCTATAAAGTAATAGTAGGTTGTAACACAGATGAATGGTTAGTTAAGAAAAAAGGAAAAGCCTTTATGAACTATGCAGAGAGATCTGAAATAGTAAAAGCCTTTAAATATGTTGATGAAGTTATGGCATTTAATGATGGAGATGGATCCGCAATAGATTTAGTAATGAGAGTACAAGGATTATACCCAACATTTAGTATAGCATTTGGAAATGGCGGAGATAGAACCGAAAAAAATACACCAGAAAAAGGTTTTTGTGAATCATATAATATTGATATGCTATATCATGTTGGAGGCAATAAAGTTCAGAGTAGTTCAGAATTAATCGAACATGGTTTAAAAAAATAATTTTCGAAAGTGAAATTTAAAATTACAGATGACGAAAAATTTTTACAAGTTGTTGATTGCACAATGCATGAAATTGAACAACTAGAATATTCATTTACTAAAAAAGTAGACAATTATTTTATTATTAAGAAAAAAATCCCGCATTGGGATGGAGAAATAAAATTTATAGATCGTTATCAGAGAATTCCTATTGGATTATGGAGAGAAGTTCAAAACGTTTGTACTAAATTTCATTTTAATTTAGAAATAGATGGTGTTGAAAAATTATATGATAAAGAACATAATTTTCAAGATTTTAAAAACTGGGCTTTAAATTATTTTGATGAAAATCAAATAACTCCAAGAGATTACCAAATAGAAGGTGCAAATAGAATTCTCAGATTTAAATATTGTACTGAAGAAATATCCACCTCAGGTGGTAAAACGCTTATAGCATTTCTTATTTTCAAATATCTCCTTGATATTAAAAAACTGAAAAAAATGTTATATGTTGTTCCAAACGTTAACTTAGTAACTCAAACAGAAGAAAAATTTTATGAGTATGAAGACGGTTGTGGTAATAGACCAAATTGGAAATCTGATTGTGCGTTTGGTGGAAGAAAACAAAAAGAAGATGAAAATATTAATATAGTCTTTGGAACTTATCAAACTTTATCTAAAAAAGATTTAGAATATTTTGCCCAATTTGATTCAGTCTGTATTGATGAAACTCACCATGCAAAAGCTAATTCAATTAAAAATATTTTAGTTAAGTGCTATAACGCTAAATATAAATTTGGTTTAACTGGAACACTTCCGAAAGATAATTCATGTGATTCTTATACAATCCAATCATATTTAGGCCCACGAGTTTATACTATTCATTCTGCTGATTTAATTTCAGCTGGAAATGCAACCCCCGTTTATGTGATAGGAATTGAATTACATTATCTAAAAACTGATATAAAAAAGAAATTATACGATTTAAGAAATGTTAAGGCTGATGAAAAAGATGGAGCGAAACTTCTTAATTTAGAAAAAGATGTTGCCAGAGAAACTAGGGAACGTTTAATGTATATTGTTGATAAAATCAAATTAACCACAAAAAATTCTCTTGTTTTATTTTCAGATATCAAGAATGATTATGGTAGAAAAATATATGATGAAATAAAAGTAGCAAATACAAAAAATGTTTATTATATTGATGGCGGGACTAAGAATGAGAATAGGGATTATTACAAAAAACAAATGGAAGTTCAAGAAGATACTATTATTGTTGCTTCTATTGGAACTTTTTCAGAAGGAATTGATATTTTAAATGTTCATAATATTTTTATTGTAGAATCTTATAAATCAGAATTTATTGTTAGACAAGTTCTTGGACGAGGAATGAGATTAATGGATGGTAAGGAAAAAATTACAGTAATTGATTTTTGTGATAATTATGAATATGGAACTGGGTATCAGAGAAAAAATTATCTCATGCGACATGCAGATGAAAGGCAAAAAATTTATAAAGAAAAAAGGTTCCCGTATAAAAGATTCAAAGTGAAGTTGTAAACTTCACTTTTTAGATATATAAAATAAAATAGAAGGTAATATGATTGAAAATATTGAAAATTTTTTTAATTCTACATTAAATGATAAATATTGGGAATGTATAAAAACCGGTTTCACAAAATATTATATAGATCAAACTAAAGATAATAATTTAGCAGTTGATTATATATTTAAAGAAATGGTTAATAATTATTCTGAGGAAGATTTGTTATTTTTCGAACAAAAATTAAAAAGATTAATAGACGTATATTTAATTACTATTTTAAAATAAAATAACTTATTATGGGAAGAATTAGTGAATATATCATAGAATTAGGAGAACAATTTCAGGATTTATTATGGCATACAGGTGAATGGCAGGCAGCTAAAAGACTATTAAAATCTGAGATATCTTCTGATGAATATGAATTTTTTGAAGCGCATGAAGATATTATTAGTCAGAATCTAAAGGATAATCCTGATCAATCATCAAATGATGAAATTGAAATGAAACCAATTGATAAGCGATGGAAAGTTGTTGATATAAAAACCGGAGAATTAATAGCCAGTAATTTAGTAAAAAGAATTGCCCAAAAATTATCATACAAAAAATCATCATGGACAGCAACACCGGATTCATCAAATTTAGATGAAGAATATATAATGTCATCTCTTAATGAGGATTGGGGAATGGCTCAAGAAGCTTTATTAATTATAGCAGCAGGTGCTGCTGCAATAGGAATTATATCAGGTAAAAATTCAAAAGAAGAATTATCATGGAAAGATTGGATCCAAAACAAATTAGATTTTATTCCAAGATTTAAAAGAGGCAGAATTAGAAGAGAATCAAAAGTAGGATTACAAGATTATGCTGCAGAAAAAATTGATTTAGAAGCGCTAGAAGAAATTATTAACCAAAATCCTGCAGTTAAAAATTCTATTGAAAGAATGAAAAAAGGAGATAATCAAGCATATCATGCATTATATAATTTTATTAAATCTTCAATGGGAGTTTGGTCAATAAAGAATACTCCAGCTAAAGGATTAAAGAAAGAATATAATAGACAGGGTGACGAATATAAAAAAGGAGA
>DAOWOJ010000108.1 GCA_030642125.1 Candidatus Aenigmatarchaeota archaeon
AAAAAAAAAAATAATGTGAAAATATAGTGCCCATTTAATTAAACAACATGTGGCACAAAACAGTCAAAACAAAAAAACTCGAACACGCACTAAACGTATACGCGATTTTTTAAAACTACTGATAAACCTATCAATACTTTTTTTTGTTCTATCAATTTTTTTAAATTTTCCATGTTATCACGGTAAAAAATTTTCAGCTGCTATTTTTTCTGGCAAATATTTTTTTGCTACAAATTCCAATCCTTTATTTGCTAGTGCTTGTTGTTCTAGCCTTATATTTTTTTTCAACATTAACTTAAATTGTTTCTGCCATTTTTCATCTTTGAACCATGGGTAATTCATCAATTCTTTTGCTCTTTTTATATCATATTCCTTTAATTTTTCAGTAACGTTTTGAAGATCATACTCATATACATCTTCCATTGTCATACCTACATATTTAGCTTTTGGAGTACCTAAATGTTTTGACAAATGTGCAAGACTCATTGATCCATGCTTTATTACAGAATAAATATAATAACCAGATGGATCACCATCAGTGAATATTATTATTGGTAAATTGAATTCATAAAATAATCTATTTATTAGTCTTCTAACACCTCTTGGTGCTTGTCCTTCTGTACTCATTAACAAACAATTTTCTCTCTTAGAAAATTTTTCTTCTATAAGCCTTTCGTACATAGCATCTGTTTCTATGACTAAACAATAATCAACATTTAATGATTCTATTTTAAGATCTCCCATGTTTGATGGTACAGCCCATCCACCTCTTCCAAGTTTTGAACAATTAAATACATCTTCATCCTGAGATAAAATAACGTCACCATAAAGAGATCCGTTTTTTTTTGCATTCAAATTCAATTCTTCTCTGAATACGCCCATTATGTTTTCAAGATCAACTACACATGCATTTGATTCTTTTTCATCTTCCACAGTATTTTCTTTTGATTCTCCAACAGAATATTTCAATTGATAATACAATTCTCTCAAAGATGCATGTTTATTTTCTTTTATCAATTCTTTGCATTTAGCAGAAACCATTAACATCTGCATAAATTTTTTAATGTGAGCTACATTAAGAAGAGATCTTTTCGATCTAGATTCTCCAAGATTGAGAAGACCTGTATTTTCATCGAAATATACATTTAATAATGTTCTTATTGGTATTTCAACGCATGGATTTCGTTTCTCTTTAATTTGATTAAATATGTCTTCTCCAAGCTTTGATAATTTTTCATCAACATTTAACTTTTCCATACTATCTATGTTATATTTTTAAATATAAACGTTTTATACTTTTTTTAGTAAATAACTGCAACACTATTTTTTAATTTGTTTTTCTCCTTTGATAACAGCTTGCTTCGATTCTATTTTAATTTTTTTATTTTTACAATCTGCTCTTATGTTAACTTTTGGGAATTTAAATTCTTGTTCTAATCCAATTACAGGTTTTATTTCATAACTCAATATTACTTCTTCTCCTTGATTCATATTACCAATTTTCCATGTTAGTTCTGTTCCTGATTCAGAACTTCTTACTATCGGTTTCATATAATCAAATTTTTTTATTAAAATAGCGATTGGTGGTATAAAATCTCTAATAAATATATTTTTCAACTTATTTCTTCCTTTATTTTTAATTTCAATTTGAACGCATATTTTTTCTCCTTTTTTCATAATACCTTTAGAAATTTTTTTATTAACAACAGGAGTTTCCAATTCATGTATTACTACGTATGAAAGAATCATCATTATTAATATAAACAATTCAATTGGCCAAAAAACTATTTTATATTTTATTTTTAATGTTTGATCAGGTTCAAGGGATATAGGCCAAATATATGTATTATAACCATCTGACTCATTTAAATAGAATTCTTGCTCTGTCCTTAACAACAAAGAAAGATATTTGTTTATATCTTGCGACACTATCGTATTTACATCAACATTTCCTATGTTTTTTAAAACAATTTCTACGTTTTTTGAAATTGGATTTATATCAGAAATTATATTTTTTGATATATTTCTATTTTCCAGAATTTCGAATTTAGTTATTTTTTTATCAAAAAGCTTGTTACCTCTTTTAATATCAACTATTAAATTATAATTTCCTGGTTTTAAGTTAGCTAATTTTATTGACTCTTTTAAATTAGCTTTTCTTCCAGATTTAATTAATATTTCTTTTTCTATTTTACTTCCATGTGTTTGTACTGTAATAATCACATTTTTATCTTTTAGTCCATCGTTCTTCAATAATAATTCAAACTCTATTGTATCACCTGAATCAAATTGTCTTTTAGTCGTTTCAAATGATTCTATTCGTACCATTTCCTGTATTCTTTTCAAAGATACAAATACCAAAGAATTAACTTTTTCTTTTGATGTTTTTGATACTGCAGATACTTTAAAAGCATATGTTCTTATTGGCACTTTTTTTGATGTAGTTAAGTATAACTTTATGTTTTTTGTTTCGTTAGGAAGTATTTTAAAATGATTATTTGATATATTTATCCAAGAATAATATGGACCGTCTATAATCATTTTGATTATATTATCAGAATCTCCTGTATTTTTGATAGATATATCATATATAGCGGTTGAACCAGGCTCAGTAAATGTTTTTATAGGCGAAATATCCATTTTGATATTATTTTCTGCTGCTTCGAC
>DAOWOJ010000006.1 GCA_030642125.1 Candidatus Aenigmatarchaeota archaeon
AACTGCTACAATAATAGCAAGAAAATATATTAATGAAATGAACAAAAGCATAGGAGGAATACTTCTTGCATCGATATTATCTGATACTGTTGTTCTAAGTTCTGTTACAACAACACAAAAAGATATTAAAATTGCTGATAAATTATCAAAAATTGTTGGTATACAAGATATTAAAAAATTTGGAATGGATATTAAAAAGAAAAAAGCAAGTTTAAATGGACTAACAGCTTTGGAAATATTATTATCAGATTTAAAGGATTTTTATTTTAATAAAAATAAAGTTGGAATTGGACAAATAGAAGTAATGGATTTTGATGAAGCTGAACAGAGGGAAAATGAGTTAATAAAAGAATTGAATGAATATATTAAAAAATACGAATATTCGCTTTTGATTTTGATTGTAACAAATATTGTAGAAAAAAGTTCTAAATTGTTGGTAGCAGGAAATATATCAAAAGTAGAAAAAGCATTTAAAAAACATGTTGAAAATAATTCTATATATCTTGAGAATGTAATGTCTAGGAAAAAACAGATTGTTCCATTTATAGAACAGGCTTTTAAAAATGAATAATGTTTTCGATTTTAGATGCATAAAACAATGTTCTATAGTATATTCAACATCTTTTTTATATTATATATTACAAAATAATTTCTATAGATTCGTTTGTGTTATTTAGGTTATAATTTTAATATGGTTCATTCTTTATTTTCAGTGAATATGCAAATAAATTAGATAAATAGTGAAATACAGGTGTTATTATGATTCCAACTATAATTACAGATATCGGTATATTGAAGAATGGATATGCAAATAACACTGCTCCAAATACAAAATCAAGTTGATCTAATAATATGACTGGTTGTCCTCTTTTAAGTTTAAATCTCCTTTTTATAAAAGATCCACAACAATCACCGAACATAGCTCCTGCAGATAATAAAAATCCTGATAATATGTTTGGTTTTGGAATTCCTGGATCTTCGATAAAGAATATTGGATAAAATACATACACTAGCATTATTCCAACAAGTGATCCTATCATAATTCCTAAAAACAATCCTTCAAATGTTTTTCCTTGTCCTAGTAATGGTTGTCCAAACAACTTTTTATTGAAATCTATTCTATGCGTATTGCTAATTTCCTTTGATAATGTTGCTGCTCCATTTGAACAATATGCAGGAATAAATACCCAAATTGAATATAAAATTAATTTAATTATTTCCATAAGTTATATTATCTATTCAAATTAAAAACAATTATATCAAAATTCAATGAAATTAATTTTTGATAAATATTGTATATATTTTACTAAATAATGTTTTTTTAAAGATTTTTGAATTATCGTTTTATAATCTAAAATCACATTTATTATTGATATATCAAAGATTGGAGATTTGAATGAATATAAAAAAAGGATTAACAAAAGAAGAAGTAAAAGAAAGATCAAAAAAATATGGGAATAATGAGATTAAAAGAAAGAAGAAAACAAATCCTATAAAATTATTTCTATTACAATTTACTTCTCCACTAATTATTTTATTGATAGTAGCTGCTTTGTTTTCTTTTTCTGTTGATTTTTTTAGACATGAAAATTATTCAGAAAGCATTTTAATTATAATAATTGTTTTTGCATCAGGTATTGCAGGTTTTGTGCAGGATTACAAAGCAGAAATGGCAATAGAACTACTTCAAAAAATGGCTACTCCTAAAGCTAAGGTTATAAGAGATGGAGAAGAGAGAGAAATAGAATCGATATATATCGTTCCAGGTGATTTAATAATTGTAGAAGGTGGCGATATTGTTCCAGCCGATTCTAAAATAATTGATGGTAATCTAGAAATTGATGAATCTATATTGACAGGTGAATCTGGTGCTAGAAAAAAGAAAGCGAAAGATAATATTTTTTCTAATTGTGGAGTTTATAATGGTATTGGCATAGCAGAAGTTTTTGCAATTGGAATGGAAACTCAAGTAGGTAAAATAGCTTCTAAGATGCAGGAAATAAATGAAACTGAAACTACTTTTCAGTCACATATGAAAAAATTTACAAAGAATATTGTTGGTTTGACATCACTTGTAATTATTATAACTTTTTTTATTGGTTTTCCAAAATTTGGTTTCTTAGAGTCTTGCTTAATAGCAGTTTCTTTAGCAGTTGCAGCTATACCAGAAGGACTACCTGCTGCCATTACTATTGCTTTGTCTTTGGGAGCAAAAAATATGGTCAAAAAGAATGCGTTAGTGAGACGTTTAATAACAACAGAATCAATCGGTTCTGTGGATATTATTTGTACTGATAAGACAGGAACTTTAACGCAAGGAAAAATGGAAGTAGGTAATATTTGGATGATTAAAAATAGTGAAAAAGCTAAAGAAATGATAATGAAATGTTGTTACTATTGTAACAATGCTAAACAAATTTTTAAAGATAAAGAAAAAAAATGGGTTGGTGATGAAACTGATATTGCTTTGAAGCAGTTTTCTCTATCTTCTGTGAATGAACAAGGAAAAAGAATACATGAAATTCCATTTAGTTCTGATAGAAAAATGATGACAGTTGTTCAATATTCAGATAAAAAAAATATTTTTTCAAAAGGAGCTCCTGAGACTATTATTAAAAAATGTAATAGATGTTTAGTCGATAAAAAAGTCATTAAATTAAGTGAAAAATTAAAGAAAAATATTTTAGAAGAAAATAAAAAGCTTGCATCAAAAGGTTATAGAATTTTATCAATGGCTTATAAAGATTATAAAAAACCTATTGAAAAGAATTTAATTTTCATTGGGTTTACTATTATTTCAGATCAAGCTAGACCAGAAGTAAAAAAAGCAGTTAGTGAATGTTATTCTGCTGGAATAAGAACAATAATGATCACAGGAGACAATCCTTTAACAGCTAATGCTATAGCTAATGATGTTGGGATAAATACAAAAGGCGTTTTTACTGGCAATGACATTGATAATATGGATGAAAATGAGCTAAAAAGATCTTTGAAAAAAGATATTAATATTTTTGCTAGAACAAACCCATTTCATAAATTGAGAATTTTAAAAGTTTTGCAGAAAGATAATCATGTTGTTGCAATGACTGGTGATGGTGTAAACGATGCTTTAGCGCTGAAAAAAGCAGATGTTGGAATATCAATGGGAATCAAAGGAACAGAAGTTGCAAAAGAAGCAAGTGACATAGTTTTGTTAGATGATAATTTCGAAACAATAAAGGATTCTATTAAAGAAGGAAGAAAAATATTTGATAATATAAGAAAATTTGTTAATTATTTGTTTACTTGTAATATTGCAGAAGTTATTGTTGTATTATTTGCAACAATTTTTATGCCATATCCTATACTTTTTCCTATACAAATACTTTGGATAAATTTAATAACCGATTGTTTTCCTGCATTGGCTTTATCAGCAGATCCTGCAACACCGAATATAATGAAAAAAAAACCTAGGAAAAAATCAGAAAATATAATAAATAAAAAACTTGGAGCATTGGTAGGTTTTGTCGGTATTAAAAAAGCATTTGTTCTTTTAGGAACATTTTTTGTTGTTTTACCTTTGGGTATAGATAAAGCTAGAACAACACTTTTTACAGGATTTATAATATATGAATTTGTACGAATAGGTGTAATAAGATATAATGAAAAATTAGCATCATTTAAAGATTGGTTTGCAAATAAATTTCTAATTTATTCATTGCTTTTGTCTTTTGGTTTGCAATTGCTTGTAATATATACACCATTGTCAGCTTATTTCAATATTGTTAGTATAGGTTTATATGAATGGATTGTTTTAATTATAGGAACTGTTGTTGGTTTTACATTAGGTATTTTGATATCTTGGATTATAGATAAAACGATAAAAGAATAATGTTTTTAATAAAAATTAATTAAGCATCATTAAAAATAAAGTCAAAAACAAAAGAAACTTTAGCTGGTCGAGTTATTGAAGAAACAATGAAAGTTATGTCTTTTAGAGAATTTTTGGGATTAAAGGGAATAAAAATAAAAAATCTAAAAATGGAAGAATTACAAATAAAGCCTTTATTCTATGAATATCTAAAAAAAGGAGGATTTCCAGAATTTGTTAATGAAAATGATGAAGATTTTATAAAAAATCAAGTGAAAGCAATTATACTTGATAAAATTATTTATTAGGATATTCCAGAAGTTTTTAAAATTAGAGAACCAATAAAGATGTTTGCATTAATAAAATTAGTTGCGAATTCTCCAGGAATGTCAATTAATTATCAAAGCATTGGTTCTGATCTTGGAACAACAAGACAAACAATTTCAAATATGTTTGAATATCTTTCAGATACATTTCTTGTAAAAATTATACATAATTTTTACAAGAAATCTGTTAACTAGCGAAAAAAAGCTAAAAAAGATATATTTAAGTGATATTTCTCTGATAAATTTATATAACAAAGATTCTGATAAAGGTAAATTAATTGAAAATATTGTGATAAATCATATAGAAACACAATTTTTTTGGAGAAAAAATAAATATGAAGTTGATATTATCTCAATAAAAGAAAATAAAATAATTCCAATAGAAGTAAAATATAAAAACAATATTAGAACAAAAGACATGAAAGGATTATAAAATTTATGGATTTATTTAAAATTAATGAAGGTATCATAGTAACAAAGGATGTTGTAGATGAAATAGTTATAGAAAATAAAAAGATAAATCTTATTCCTGTATGGTTGTTTTTGTTAATGAAGTAAAGCAATTCGTGTTTATTTAATATTACATAAAAAATAAAAAGAGTATAAAATGAAAATTGTTATATATAATTAAATTTAGTTGATTATAAATATTAAAATTGTCTGCTTTAAATGTTTTTAGTATATAATTACCAATAAGTAAAAAGTTAGTGATGAAATGAGTGATGTAGATGTTGATATGTTAGAAAGGAAAGCGTTTGACTTAAGTGAATCAGGAAACCATACAGGAGCGATAAACTGTTATCGTAGTGCATTAAAGAAAAGGCCGAAACACAATACTGCATTGAACAACGAAGGTGTTTCTCTTGAAAAATTAGGAAGATATACAGAAGCGATGGAATGTTTTTGTAAGGCAGTGGATATAGATCCGTATGATGCTTTTGCATGGTACAACCAAGGTCTTTCTCTTTTCTACTCAAAAAATTATAAACGTGCGGAAGAATGTTTTGGTAAGGCAGTTACTATAGTTCCGGATGATGTTGATTCATTGTATATTAGAGGTTGTTCTCTTGATAAATTGGGAGAATCTGAAGAAGCAATGAAATGTTATGATAAAGCATTGGAGATAGATTCTTCTAAAGTGTTGCATTCCTGGTGGTCCAATTGCAATAGTCACTATCATATATATAATTTCTAGTTTGATTTTAGCTATTTTTAATGAATTATTTAAAACATTTTTTGCTACATTTAAGTTCTGCAGACATCTCATTATTTAATCGGACTAAATGATCTAGTAGTTAGATGGTGCGATTAATCTATTTATATATGAATAACATGCAACTTAATTGTTAAGTAGGTGTTGTAAAATGCGAAAAACGATAGAAGTTGTGTATGAGGATGGAGTATTCAAACCGTTGGAGAAAGTGGAAATAAAGAGAGGTAGGAAAGCAAAAGTTATAATAGAAAGGGGAGTTCTGACATTAGAGAATATTAAAGAAATAGAAGAATCGGTTAAAGTCTTGCCAAAAGTAAGAATCAATCCGCAAAAATTAGATGAGCTGTATTATGAAGGAAAAATATTTTATTGATACAACTATTTTTCTGAAAGTTATACTTGATGGTTAAGTCGAAGTTCTAAGAAAACTTTCTGACTATGTATTATACATATCTGTTAATGTTCTTGAAGAGGCAAGTTTCAAAATTATTATTAGTAGCGTTTTAGATGAATTAAAAACAGAGAAATATGGTTTTTATAGAATAAAAAAGGAATTCGAGAAGGATAAAGGGAAGAAGTTAATAATTGATAGATTACATTTACTCAATTCAATAAAAGATAAGATATTTGTCTTAGAATTAAATGAAGAAATTTTCGATACTTCTAAGAAATTTATTAAAAAATATCGGTTACTCTCGAATGATGCTCTTATTGCAGCGACTTGTAAACATTATGGTATAAAAAACATTGCTACATTTTATTCAGATTTTAAAAGAGTTGATTTTTTGTATATAATAAAGTTGATTGACTGATTAAAACACATGGCTAGCGTATGTATGTACGAGAATTGGTTCTTTATTGATAATTATATACTAAAGCGTTGAAAATATTTAAAAGAAGATAACGATTGATAATTATCTGTTTATATATTAGAAATTGATAGATAAATTAGTTGAATATTAAAAAAATAGTAATATCAAGTCATAATCAAGTAAATTTGGTTGTCTGGCTTAAATACTTTTAGTATGTAATTACTAATAAGTAAAGAGTATGATAAAATGAGTAATGTCAGAACATTGGAAAGCAAGGCACTTCACTTAAGTAAATTAGGAAAATTCGAAGAAGAGAGAAAATGTTATATAGAGATATTGAGAGAAGATTCTAATAATGTCAATGCATTGAACGATTTGGGTGTTTCTTATCATGAATCAGGAAAAATTGAAAAATCAATAGAATGTTATGATAAAGCATTGGAGATAGATCCAAATGATGCTGTTACATTGTATAACAGAGGTCTTTCTCTTTTCAACTTAGAAAGATATGAAGAAGCGAAAGAATCTTATGAAGAAGCATTGGATATTGATCCTAAGAATGTTGCTGCATTGAACAACTTGGGTATTTGTTTTGAGGAATTAAAAGAATTTGAAAAAGCGATGGAATGTTATAAAGAAGCATTGGATATTGATCCTAAGAATGTTGCTGCATTGAAAAATAAAGAAGATATTTTTGATAATATGCCAAATGAAAATTATTTTAGTAATATGATAATATAATTTATTAAAAATATTATTCTTTTATAAAATAATTCCGATATAAATAGAGATAATAAAAATAATGTTTCAATTAAAATTAATTATATAGTCTCAGGACCATCTGTTATTTCGCCATTTTCATCATATACTGTTATAGTTGATTGACTAATTCCAAGTCTTGAAATATTAATTTTATCGGTTCCGGTATATCCTACACACATATTTATTCTTGAAATTTCATTAGAGACTTCATCATCTGTTATCATTTCTTCATATTTGCCATCTCGTGAAGTATATATACCATAAAGAATTTGACCAATATTATTATTAGCATTTTCTGATGATTTTCTACCAACAATAACACAATCTCCTTCATTAAGATTTGTACTATGTGGGTTTTGTGATGATCCTAAATACAATTTGATATTTTCATTTTCACGTTTTATTTCAACTGAGTCTTTTCCGTCTGCATCTCTAACTACAACTTTATATCCATTTTCTTGTAAACAAGTTCTAGCTGTTTTCTGCTGATCTCCATAACGACGATTATTATATAACATTCTTTCAGATGTTTCATCATCATGATTATAAATTGCATTCTGAAACACTGTATTTATAGAATCAGTAAGTCCGTCTTTTATTTCCATTATATTAATTATATTAAAGATTTAAATACTTTTCTGTTATTTATTACTAATAAGTTAGAAAATGTGATAAAATAAACTAACTTCGATAACAAAGTAAATTTTATAAAATTTTTTAATCTATTATATACTAAATCTACAACCAACTGACATCAACATCTTCTACCCTGAAATTTTGTATTATCTTAGATTTTGATATATCAATTGGTTTTTGTGATTTATACATTAACATGCATGTCCATGCTATATTTATGCCATTATCCCCACAAAATTCTTTTGGAACAACAAAAAAATTAGATTTTCTATCTTCACACATTATATTTAACATTTCTGTGAGTCTTTGATTTGATGCAACTCCTCCAACTAATAATACTTCATTCTTTTTTGTGTGAGCAATTGCTCTTTCCACAACTTCTGTTAGCATTGCAAAACATGTTTCTTGTAAAGAATAACATATATTTTCTAATTTTTCACCAGATTTAAATTTCTTTTTTGCTTCTGTAAGAATTCCTGTAAAACTCATATCCATTCCTTTTACAGAATATGGTAACGAAGTCCATTTTCCATTTTTAGCTAATTTTTCTATGATTGGTCCTCCTGGTTGCGGTAATTCACAGAATCTAGCAAAAGAGTCAAGAACATTGCCTATTGGTTGATCTAAAACCTCTCCTAAAATTCTGTATTTTTTTTCAATAAAACTTATGATTTGTGTATTTCCTCCACTAGTGTATAATATTATAGGATCTTCTGATTTAGTCATTAATTTTCCAATTTCTATATGAGCGATAGCATGATTACATCCAAATAATGGTTTGTTTTCTTTTAAACTTAATATTCTTGCTACTATTGCTCCAACTTTCAAGCATGGTGGCATTCCTGGTCCAATTGCAAATCCTATCATATCTATATCTTCTAGTTTGATTTCAGCTATTTCTAATGAGTTATTTAAAACATTTTTTGCTACATTTATATGATGATCTACAGCTTCTCTTGGAATTATACCATTTTTCGATTTATATACATCTTTTACATTAGATAAAATTTTTCCATGTTCATCTATTATACCGATACCAAAAGTATTTCTGCTAATTAAGTGCAGTACTTTCGATACCTAAAGATATAATTTTATTATCTTTCATTTGATATATTTTTAAATGCAATTACAAAAGAATAATGTTTTTAATAAATTATATTATATAGTCTCAGGACCATCTATTATTTCACCAGTTTCATCGTATGCTGTGATAGTTACTGGATTCTTTCCGAAGTTTGAAATTTTAATTTCACGGCCATGTGTTCCATATTTCGCTTCAATATAACATTGTACTATTGAAATGTCTCTAGGAACCTTTGTGTTTGTAATAGTTTTTTCATATTCATCTTCTGGTGAAATTCTTGTGCAATAAAGACAATCATTTGTCGAGTCTCTACCAATAATATGACCTTCTATTTTTTCCCCAATAACGGTAAAATATGCTTCTTCTCCTGATCTTAAACCCATTACACTATTTCCACTTCCATGTCCTACAGAAAATAAATTTTCGCCACGTGTACTGTCAACTATAAGTTTACATCCTTCTCCTAAACTAGCTTCAATCGTTCTTGAGTCACCTTTGTGTATATTGTAGTTTCTCTTTATACTTTCATGTGAACCTACATCAAGAGCATTAAATGTACTTTCAAGTACTTTTCTGTAATGCTTAGTAGTAGATAAATCTTTTATTTCCATTATATTAATTATATTAAAGATTTAAATACTTTTCTGTTATTTATTACTAATAAGTTAGAAAATGTGATAAAATAAATCACATATACTTTTTTATGATTCGTTTAGAAAAAGATAAAAAATTTATTTCAGTTTTTTAGTTCTATTGATAATTGAATATCACTTGATATATTCATTCTCATGATTTGATGTAAAACTCTTTCATTTGCCCCAATGTCTAAAATTCTTTTATGTATTCTCATTTCATACTTATCCCATGTAGCATTTCCATGACCTGTGCCACTTCCGCAAGGAGTTCTCATTACTGGTATCTTTAATTTTTTTGTTGGTAATGGAGATGGTCCTCTAAATGATACTCCATACTTTTCAGCCATTCTTTTTATTTCATTGCATACTTCATCCAATTTTTGGATGTTGATACATGATATTTTTATTCTTGCAATTTGCATTTATTCACCAATTCAACTTAATTGAAATAGCCCCGGACAGGTTCGAAGTCGGCGATATATTATATCTCTGCCGTCATCGGGCATTTTCCATATCATCTTTTCAAATTTTTGGATTTGACCAAAACCCGACATACTTGGTCATTGAAATTATTTTGACCACTATACTACGGGGCTATAAACATACTTTTATGTTAATCATTTAAATTTTTAAAAATAAATACTATCGTAAAAGAGTTAATAATCCATGTCGATAGTGTTAAGTACAAAGTTACAAAGAAAACAAAAATTGTAGAAGAAATTTATGATGAAATTCGGAGATCGTATAAAATTTGTGGAAAAAAGAAACTAATATACTATTTCAGATGTTTTTCATTGCTAAAAATGATTTCAAAGATACTAATATTTGTTTTATATAAATAAATAACCTTTAATGTAATAATAAATACTATATTTGATGATATTATGCAAAAAGATTATTATGAAATTTTAGGCGTTGATAAAAATGCGTCTCAGGAAGATATAAAGTCTTCATTTAAAAAACTTGCGCGAAAATATCACCCTGATATGAATCTTGATAATAAAGCGGAATCAGAAAAAAAGTTCAAGGAAATGAATGAAGCATTTCAGGTCTTAAGTGATCCTGAAAAAAGAGCTCAATACGATCAATTCGGTAGTGCTTCTTTTAATGCAGAAGATTTTAGTAATTTTAATTTTAGAGATATATTTTCTGATATCGGAGATATTTTTAATGTTTTTTCTGGTTTTGGTGGAGGAAACAGAGAAGATAATTCTATCGGTCAAGATTTAATATATAATATAAGTATAACTTTGGAAGAAGCTTTTTTCGGAACTGATAAAAAGATTGTTGTTTCAAGACACAAGAATTGTGACAAATGTAATGGTACAGGTAGTAAAGATGGTCATTTGAAAGAATGTAAAAGATGCAATGGTTCTGGAAAGATTAAAAATATAAGTAGATCTGGTTTTTCTCAATTTATAAGCGTAAGGATGTGCAATGAATGCAATGGGACAGGAAAAATAATAGATATACCATGTTCAAATTGCAAAGGAATTGGTAAAATAAGTGAAACGAAAACAATAGATGTAAAAATTCCTCGTGGAATTGATGATGGATCACATTTAAGAATTTCTAATCAAGGTGAAATTGGAACAAAAAGCCGTGGTGATTTATATATTGTAATTAATGTTGAATCGCATAGTATTTTTGAAGTGCATGATGATGATTTATATTGTAAAACAGAAGTAAGTTTTACACAGGCATGTCTTGGAGACGAAATACCTATACCTACAATAGATGGAAAAGCAAAACTAAAAATACATCCTGGTACACAAAGTCATACAGTTTTCAG
>DAOWOJ010000073.1 GCA_030642125.1 Candidatus Aenigmatarchaeota archaeon
ACATTACTATCTATTTTGATAATGGTGGTGTTCAGGATAATGATTTTGCTCTTAGTGATTTGAGAGTTAGTTTGGTGGATAAAGCGTATGCTTGCGGTGGTGGTGAATGTCCTACTACAGAATGTAACCCGTATAATCTTGGAGGGTATTGCGGAAGTATTGGTAATTTTGTATGTTTTTGGGAAAGGCTAATAGTATAATTTTAATTTAATAAAAGGAGTAAACAATTGTATAAAAAAATAATAATTTTATTTGTTTTTGTCTTTTTAGTTATAAGTTGTGATAAAAAAATTAAAGAAACAGAAAGTAAATTGAATAATAAAAATAAAATATACATTAAAAATATATTATTAGATAAAAAAATCCAATCTCAAAAATCTAATAAAAGAAATTTTAATAAAACACCAAAAAAGTTGAAAAGTATAGATTTTAAAAATTTATATAGACCTTCTTATGGGTGCGTTGATAAAAATTATTTGTACATTGTAGATGCATCAAGTATGTTAATTCATAAAATTGCATTATACGATACAAATTATACTGTTTTTGGTAAAGGAATTGGACGAGGACCTGGTGAGTTAACTGGCATAAGAGATATACAATACTATAAAGGAAATATATATATTTCTGATCCAATTAAACATACAATTGAAGTTTATTCAATTACTGAAGAATATGTAAAAACTATCAAAGTAAATGAAATTTTTCCAGAGCAAATAATTATAGACAATAAAGGAATAACAGCATATAATTTATATGATCATAATTGCTTTTTTTATAAGTATGATTTAAATGGAAAATTTATAGAAAACTTTGGTAGTCCGCTGATTATGAAACATATTGGCTCTAGACTCTATCACGAAACTATTTTGTGCAAATTATCAGATTCATCTTTTATTCAAATACCAAAACGACTTGGTTTAATTGGATATTATGAAAATGATAGTTTAATTTATATTAAAGAAACAATTGATGGAATTAGAAAAGAACCTAATGATATTATTTATGGAGAAAATTATGAAAGAGCAGATAGAGAAAAATTGTTTTATACATGCTTAAGAGTTACTTCAAATGACAATTTTGTGGTAATGTTAAGATTTAGAATCAGTAAAGATAAAAAAGAAAGTTATTTTGATGTATATGATAAAAAAACATTAGATTACTTGTATAGTTTCGAAACACCTTTAAAAACAAATGGAATGATATTGCTTAATGATACTTTTTTAACATTTAATAATAAAATTATATTTTGGGAGTTATATAGTGATTAGAATGGAAGAGAAAAATAAATTTTTTGTTATTTTCATATTTTTGATAATCTATACTATTTTTGGTTTTTCTATACCCAAACAAAATAATAATAAAAAAAATAATATTTATATTAATTATCCTGAATTATCTAGAATAAAAGGAGTTGATATTAATTTTATACCTCATATTTTTAATCAAATTAACTTTAATAACTTTAATAATTTTTATTTATTAGTTTATCGTGAACATGATTGTAATGTATGCATAAAACAATTATTAAAATTATTTAATAGAAAAAATTTATTAATATTATATTTTTCTGATAATAATGATGAAAATTATTCAGAATCAAAATATAAAAAGAGGGAAGAAAACATAAATTTTTATTTAAAAAAAATGAAATATATTAGGACACCCGTTATTTTAAAATTTGATTCGACATTTAAAGTTTTAGATGCATTTTTCCCAACAGTTCATAAAGATGAAGAATTTGAAGAATTTATTGATAGATGATAAAATTATGGTTAAAGTAATGAAAAAGAGAAAAGCACTAATCGTAGGATTAGTCATTCTCATGGGAATCTTGCTTAACATTAGTGTCTATTTTGACAATGGTGGTGGGCAGGATAATGATTTTGCTCTTAGTGATTTGAGAGTTAGTTTGGTTAATCGGGCTTATGCGGATTATTTTGATCCAGATGGAACTGGTACTGATCCAACTGGTGGTTTAGATTGTCTTTTGATACCAGATGAGGATTGTTGGATATTTCCTGAGATTGATGGTGTGGTGTATGATCCAAATTGAGCTTGATAACTAATATCATATTACTATAAATGTATAGGAACTTTTTTTAGAGGTGCCTTTACATTTTAAAATATTTAATTCTTTTATTTTAGGAAATATTTATGAAAAATAAAAAAAATTATTTACTCTTAGTATTATTATCAATAATAATACAATATTCTTGTGATAAATCAGATAGTATATCTAAAGATTATGAAACTTTTGCAGAATTCCATACTTCAAAAAAATATAATATTAATAAATTTACAGATAAAAAATATATGATGCCACCAATTGATATGGAAATAATTGATGATAAATATCTAATCACAGAAAATGGACAGGGTGTAAGCAAACCAATGATATTAATATATGATTTAGAAAGCAAAATATTTTATAAAGGGTTTGGAAAAGAAGGAAAAGGGCCAAATGAATTTATAAATATTCGTGGAATTTTTGTTAATAATAATAATTTGTGGGTATATGATAAAACACAAACAAAATTTAAAATTTATAGAATTGATGATATTTTGTATAAAAGTAAACCAGAACCAAAATTAATAAAAAAACTGAATATGAATGAAGGATGGATATGGAAATTAAATATTATTAAAAATAAAATAGTTACTACTGGTGCATTCATTGATTATAGATTAGTTTTTTATAATTTTGATTTAGAACCAATAAAAAAAATAGGCGAATTTCCAGAAAATACCTCTGAAAAAAATAAATTTATTCATTTTCAAACAACAAATATTGTAAAAAATCCTAAAAAAGAATTATTTTCTTTTGCTAATTTACATAATGATATGTTTGAGATATATAATTACAATGGGGAATTATTGAAAACAATTTGTGGACCGGATATATTCAAATTTTCTTGGCTTACAGGGAGACAGTTTAAAAATACTATTTTTACATACTCACGATTAGGAGCTACTAGTAATCATATCTATGCAGTATATTCTGGATTGAAAATGAATAATAAAAAAGATTGGCTTTCAGTTAGAGGTAAAAATATATTTGTGTTTGATTGGGATGGTAAACCAGTAAAAAAAATTGTTACTGATTTCCATATTCTTTCAATTATTGCTTCAGAAAAGAGAAAAGAATTGTATATGATTTATTTTGACGGCGAATATTTCAGAATTGGATATATTGATATTTCAGATATAGAGGGTAAATAAGTAATGAAAAACAAAAAGATCTATTTTTTATTAATGTTAGTTTTAATAATGACTATAACTTCAATTATATTGTTAAAACAAAATAAAAAGAATGATGAACCTGAAATAAATTTGATGTTACGAAAAGCTTTGATTGATTTTGATTTTTTAAAAAATACTGAAATTATTTTTATCAAAGATTTATTTAAAGATATTGATAAAACGAAAAAAGAAATAAATTATCTTTTAATTTACGATGATTACAGTTGTCCGCCCTGCAATGAAAAAGCAAAATTAATGGCAAAGCAGATTATTAATTATCCGGTTTATCG
>DAOWOJ010000011.1 GCA_030642125.1 Candidatus Aenigmatarchaeota archaeon
ATACCTATTCAAAGTGATTATACATGGAAATGTTCAATAGAAGAACCAGAACGTGGATGGAAAAGCAATCCAGAATTTGTTGAAGATTTTTCATGGACAAATGTAGAAATGACTGATAAAAAAATGTGGTATCCGACCACAGATAAAGTAGATAAAGTATATTTCAGAAAAGTTATTTATGTATCTCTTATTAATTGGGACATATACAAAATAAATGCTTCTCTATTTCCAATTGATTTTTCTGCACGCACAAACAAATTTGAAAACACATTTTCAACAGTTGCAGCAACAGAAAAATTGATAACAAAAACTCAAGAAGATAGATATTATATGTTGCTAGAAATGGGATTATCTCTATTTCAAAAAGGGGCATATAAAATTCCTAACAATGAAATTGAAGCAAGGATATCGTATCATAAAACAAAAGAAGACAAAATCGGTTCTGATGGATATGAAGAATATAAATATCGATGTGGGCATATTTGGGAAGAATTAGAAAAAGATAGAAGAAAAATAATTGTTATAGAAAATGGATATTTAATTGTTCCAATAGATGATTGGCTTAATAAATCAATAGAATGTGGAATTAATATAACTATTGATGGTAAAACATCTTCTTCAAAAGGATTAGCATCGCTTCATAATCTATATGGAGAAATATTTAAAACAAGTCCGCATAACGATGTAGATTGTAATCTAAAAGACGCAAGAGATAATAATGAGCCTAGTACTATTTTGGCTGCTGGAAATGATACAAAAACGCCAGGCACTGATTATAGAAATATTAATGATGTAGGAAATAATGGAGAAAGTCCGATTAGAACAGTAGAAAACAAATTCGAAGAATTATTCGAAAAAATATTCAATAATACAGTCATTACATTCGACAACACTATCAAAACTGGATGGAAATTAGAAGATGTACCTGATAATGAAGCATATGCAAGTGATAATAGATTAGAAAGTCCTGCTTCTCCAATGACTGAAAAATGTATTATACTAAAACATTGTAACAATCCAGTACATCCTGACGGCACAAGAACAGGAGATTGTCAAGATTGTAATTGTACAGAAGGAACATGCGAATATTATATTAAAAAAAATGGAATAACAGGAGATTGTGGATGTGGTATCGATGAAATGAGTGGAGAGGATATTGAAGAAAAAATTTTAGACAAATGGGGAAAAAGTTATTATTCATTTGATTATTATCAACGTGTAACAAAAGGTAAATGCATTCCAGCTGGTATGTGTGGCGAGAATATTCCAAATTATGTTAAAGACTATGTAACAAACACAGAATGGGAATGTAATTATTCTGCAAATTTTGCTTTTAGTCCAAAATTATTTATAGATATAATAATAAAAGATAATGAAACTTTTATTCCAATAACCAAAACTAAATTATTAAATGATGATTCGCTTAAAAAAATAGTAGAATTAAAAGATCCAAAAGGTGAACCAGATTTTGATTATACTGATCTACCATTTGACAACCTAAAATTAAAAATTAGAACAGAAAAATGGAGTTATTATTTATGCAAATATGTTGTAGATGAAGATGGAAAATCAACAGAATGTCCAAAAACACACCCATAATTAAAAAGTTTTAAGTTTAGATTTATTTAATATATATAAATGATATCAGTTCTTTATTTGATTAGTACTATATTAGATACATTTAAAGTCAGTGGTGGTATGATTACTGAATCAATTTCAGTTGTATCAAGTATTATTTTACAATTATCACCAACATTAGATTATGTAATTAAAGAGTTAAATGATACAATGGTCTTTATTATAGAACGAATTTGAGGATTGAAAAAATGGCAGCTACTACAATATCAACTGATATGTTTGTTATACTTGTTGGAATGATTAAAGATTTTTTACGAATATTTGAAAGTATTATTCCGATGATGAACACAGGCATTGTTAATTGTGTAAATTTATTTACAGAATCAATAAAATATTATGTATTTCTTTTTTTTCCAAAGATTTAAATATATAAATCAATAATATTGTAAATAATACCATTTATACTTTGAAACTAAAGATTTGGAGGTGAACCTGAATGGAAGAAAAAATAGACAATGCAGTTGAAATGGAAAAACAGAAAACAGTTGACGACATAAAAAAACAAAATACATCTATAAAAATAGAAGAACAAAAATCAGTAAAAGGAATCGAAGATAATGTAATTTTTGTTGGAAAAAAACCAACAATGAGCTATGTTTTTGCTTGTATAACTCAACTTAACGAAGGAAAAAACAATGTTAGAATAAAAGCAAGGGGAAGAATGGTATCAAAAGCTGTTGATATAGCTGAAATAGTAAAAAATAGATTCCTACAAGATGCAAAAATAGATGTAAAGATTGGAACAGAAGAAATAGAAGGAGAACATGGAAAATTGAACATTTCAACAATAGACATAAGTTTAACTAAATAAACAATAAAATAACAAAAAAATGTATTATTATTATTTTTAAATTTTACTAATTGAGCTAATTAAGAATCCAATCAATACAAACAACATTGATATTTTCAAGTTCTTTTGTGTTTTTTCAGGATTTGTATTTGATATAGCATATAATGCAATTAAAATTCCAGGAATAGCTCCAATTAAATAATAATTATTAAATACAGTATTGTAATATGGAATAATTATTATTAAACAACCAAATATTCCAAATATTGATCCAATCAATTTAGCTTTTTTTTGACCCAATACTATCGGTATTGTTTTAATGTTTGCAGATTTATCGCCTTTAATATCTTCTATATCCTTGAAAATTTCTCTACTTAGTGTTCCAAAAAATGCAATTAAAGACAATATTAACAACGGATAAGAAAAATTATAAATGCTTCCTCTTATCAAACCTGAAGCTATAAATGACGATGCTCCAAGCCAACTATCCATCAAATTTCCTATAAAAAATTTTCCTTTAAATTTCCAAGAATAAATAAACGAAATAAAGAAATTGAATACTGCCATAAAAAAGAATTGAGTGCTAACAAACAAAGAAAATAATATTCCAAAAAAACTTAGTAATAAAAAAAATATTAAAACGTTTTTTTCAGAAACCTTTCCTGATGGAATTGGTCTATTTGGTTTATTCAATTTATCTATATTTTTATCGAAATAATCGTTTATAACATTCCCGCTTGCGCATATTAAAAATGTTGACAGTATAGCTAAAAAATATACATTAAAATATGAATCATTGCAAATAATGATTCCTATTATTAAAGCTAAAACAGCCATAAAACATACATTTAATCTAATCAATACTAGATACGAATTCAATTATATAACACCAGTTTTTTCAGCAGCAATAATTAATTCATCATCTTTTTTTTCATTCAAAATAGTATATCTATCTGATCTAATTTCTCTTGATAAAACCAATGCTTTTTTTATTAAATTCTTTGATAATCCTAATTCTTTATAATTTTTAGGTATATTTAAAAATGTCAATAAATCTCTGATAGACATCCAATCTATGTCATGCAGATATGAAGATATTAATGCACCTACAGCAACTTGATGACCATGAAAACATTTCGAATTAAGTTGATCCATTGCATGTGAAAACATATGTTCAAACCCAGAACATGGTCTACTAGAGCCAGCAAAACTCATTGAAATTCCAGATAATATTAAAGACCTTATAAGTTCTGTAATGCCAATATCGTTTCTGCTCTTTATGTCATTCGAATATGTTTTTATTGAATCAATCAATGACATTGTCATCGAAGAAATACATTGAGAATAGCTTTCTCCAGTTTTTTTTGAAGATAATTCCCAATCTTTTATAGCTGTAATATTTGCAATTATATCTCCACATCCAGCTGATATCAATTCATAAGGAGAATTTTTAATTATATCTACATTTGCTATAACACCAATTGGAGAATCAGTTTCCATCGAATAATGTTGACCAAATGAACGAAGTGACGCTCTGTTCGATGCTATCCCATCATGAGAAGCTGTTGTAGGAACAGATAAAAATGGAACATTATGTTTATAAGCAACAACCTTTGTCACATCTATTGTTTTTCCTCCACCAACAGCAATAAGAAAATCTGAATCAATGTTTTCAAGTAATTTAACTTCGTCAGTGCTACCAATCTTCACGATAAATTCTTTTACTCTAAAATTTCTATACAAAAGATTTTCTATATGTTTTCCTAATATTTCCTTTGTTTTCGTGCCTGTTACAACAACAACTGTACCATATAGATCCAAATCTTCGCAAATATGTTCAATGTTATCTGTATTATTTGAATTTATTGAAATAAGCTTTGGTAATTTTGTATTAGACATAAGAAACACTCTAAATAATAACTCCCATCTGCTTTTTCAAAAATCCAACAACAGCTGAAAATCTTGAAGCTGTTATTGGTTGATAATATTTTGTAATTCTATCCTTGAAATTATGTTCATAAGGTCCTCTCTTTATAAAATTAGCTTTATCTGGAATAAAACCAAAAAAAAGACTTTTTGCAACCATTTCTAATTTATCAACAGTTTCATTGAAAACAACTTCAGATTTATTTATTTTAGATTTAAGATTATTTAAATTAATAGTTACATTCTTTTTTTTCTTTTTTTCTCCACCATAAATTTCTGGATATTCTATTTTCATTAATTCATCTATATCGATTCCACTTTTTTTCAATCCAAGTATTTCGTCTATATAAATTTCTAATTCTTTTTTCTTAAATTCTAGTTCAAGCATTTTTACAAACAGTATATTTTGACTCATCGAGCATGCTGATATATTGAATTCTATGTCCTCAATTTCATTACTACCAGGAGTCCTCATAACTGTCCTGTTAATATTAAATTCAAGAAATACGTAATATAAACCAGTTGGATCCAAATATCCGTTACTTACAAGTTCTTTTTTCAAATTAGAAGCCGTTTTATCTATTTTTTCTTTTGTTAACCATTTGAATTGATTAATTAAACCATTTTTTTTATCATAAATGAAATTTTCTTTAATATAATTGTTTGATGGATGATCATATGGATCTATATCAAATGCAAATTTATTGTCTCTAATTTTTGTTGGAACGACACCCTTTTCTTCAATAAGCAATTTACCCCATGCCCATAAAACAATATTATTATTAGAAACAGATTGACCACTAGGACAAAAAGAAGTAAATACATCACCCCTTATATTTTCCCTACTCAATCCCTGTTCTATCATCTTAAATCTTGTTATATATGGTTTTAACCATCCACGATACTCATCGATTGTTTTTTCCATTGAAATAATCAAAGATTTGACACTTTTATATCTCTGTTTCGCTGTTTCAAGAAACATTTTTGACCAATTTATATATAATTTATTTTTTGTTACTAAAACAACTGCTTCAGCTTTGCTAACACTCATTTTTTCTTTTACTTTATTTGTATCTATATCTTTTTTATTCATTTGTTGAAAATCAGAAATTATAGTTGGCCATCTTCCTGCCATTGTCACCATACTAATTCTTTCTCCTGTGTGAATATCTACCTTATCAATAAACATAGCTCTCAAAGAATGCTCATCATTATTATTATAATAATTTAATACATCTTTCAATTTTCTGATATCGTGCAAAAGCAGTTCATAATCAGATACTGTACGTGCAACAGAGCTCAAACCAATTTTTATTGTTTCTTCTAACTTCTGTTTTTGTCTTATCGTTTTTTCATAATATTCTGTATGCATCGGATTCACAACAAGATATTCATCTAATTTTGCTATTTTCAATCCCATTTTATTTAATTCGGAGCATAAAGAATAATAAATATTTGATGCGACTCCCATTTTACCTGTAAATTCCAACCTAGTATTACATTCCAATGGCCCTGCATAAAGAGCTACACCTAACGGCAATCCACTAAAATTTTGTGGTATTTTTACCATAAAATCACTACACATTTAAATAACATATTAATTAATATGATATCATATACAAAAATAAATAAGGAAATGATAATATGTCATCTATAATCGGTAATATTGCGCTTTTTATTCATAATATTATTGATATGATTATGTTCAAATTATTTAATATGTAAGAGATAAATTGTATGAACAAAAAAATATTTATTGTAATGATAATGTTGTTTATATTAATTCATATTCCATTGATTTCTGCACAATTAATTAATACATTAATTGAAAATCAAACTGTCTTGCCAAATACAATAAATATATATCATGATGAATTTAGAGATGAAAATCGTATTGAATTTATCAAATCATTTGGAATAGGAAATAACTTGGAACAAGGCAGAAAGGATTATGGTATATTATTAAATTATATGGCAATTCATGATTCTGGTGGATTGGAAACTGATAGTAGTGCATTTAGTAAAGATTACTTGAAAGATACTGTAATAAATCCATTAAAAAATAATAAATCTGTTTTGTTACAAGATGGAGAAATATTATCATTTGAAGAATTAGATAGATTAGCATTATCTAAATTGATTTATTATCATGTTAGAGATCATGTTTACTTTCCACATATTAATACTACAGATATTGCTGGTTCTACGTTATCAATGATGGGATTACCAGAAATAATTAAATTTCCTAGTGAAGTAATAGAGGGACAACATGGAGCTTGCGCAGATCAAACATTATTATTAGCAACATTGTTGAAAATGGAAGACTATGAAGTTGCAATATGTTCTGGTCCATCTATGGCTATACCTATTGATGAGAATAACTTTGTTTGGTTCGCTTACCACAATTTTGTTTATTTGAAAGACGAAGGTTGGGGAATAGGAACACAGACATTTAGTCAAGATATATTTGGAAAAGAATTAGATGGAAAATGGATAATGTTAGATCCTATATATAGTCCAAGACATTTTGGAAAAAATGAATTAAGATTTGGTGATCTTCCATATTGGTTGTCACATAGAGATGCAAATTTTGTGCCAAAGAATGAATTGCTTTTTGGATGCGAATTAATAGACAAAGAACTAGCAAAAAAAATGCCAAATACATAATTTAAAATAAAGATAAAATGACTATTTTTGTGTTCTTTCACATATATTCTATATGAAAATTTTGTTTAAAGATCTAAAACACAAAAAAATAAAATTAATGATAGATAATGAAGATGATCTCTGGCACTTAGAAAAGATTCTTGAAAAAGGAGATTTTGTAAAATCTAGGACATCAAGAAAAATAGATATTGGAGATTCAGGAAATTCTGATAGAAAAACTGTTATTCTAAAAATAGATGTAGAAAAAGTCGAATTTCATGATTTTGGCAAAATTCTTAGAATTCATGGAAAAATAATAGAAGGACCAGAAAATGTTCCAAAAACTTATCATACAATAAATATTGAACAGGAATCCGTACTTTCTATAGAAAAAAAAGAATGGAAAAAATATCAATTAGATAGATTAAAAAAAGCTATTAGAAAAAAACCAAAAATTTTAATTATAGCTGTTGATAGAGATGAAGCTAGTTTCGCATTATTACTAGAATCTGGATTCAAGAAAATATGTAATATTAAATCATCGCTTAGCAAAAAATACAAAAACAGAAAAAATGAGATAGAATTTTATGAAAACATTAGAAAAAAAATAGAAGAATACTTTGATGAAATTGATAATATTGTATTGGCTGGTCCAGGCTTTATGAAACAGAATATTTACAATAATATAAAACATAAAAATAATGATTTAAACAAAAAAATTATATTAGAATTCACATCATCAGCAAGTTTTGCTGGAATAAATGAATTATTGCGCAGAGGCACAATCAAAAAAATAGCAAAAGATAGTAGAATTGCTAATGAAGTTTCAATTATTCAAGATTTTTTTATTAAATTGAAAAATGATGGAGAAATAGTTTATGGAATACAAAGCACAGAAAATGCTATAGATTCTGGAGCAATAAAAACACTTTTGATATGCGATAGATTAATAAGAAGATATGAAAATTTATTGAATAAAACAGAGAAAATAGGAGCTGACATAAAAATAATTTCTAGTGATCATGAAGTAGGACAACAGTTTTTGTCTTTATGCGGAATTGGTGGATTTTTGAGATATAAATTATAATTTTAGTTAAAGAAATATTATCGATAATATAGAAATAAAATTAGTATAAAATCATTCAACAATTTATTTATATTTTGCGTATATTGCGTCATTTTCAAGATCATGTTCAATCTTCAAAAGTCGATTATATTTTGAGCATCTTTCACTTCTTGCTGGAGCTCCAAATTTCACTTGATTCGCTCCTATTCCAACAGCTAAATCAGCAATAAATGTGTCTTCTGTATCTCCTGATCTGTGAGATACAATAACATTCCAATTATTTTTTAATGCTAGATTTGATGCATTTATTGATTCTGTTAATGTTCCAATTTGATTTACCTTTAGCAATAATGCATTGCATGAATTAAGTTTAATTGCTTTTTCGATTCTTTTTATATTAGTAACTAACAAATCATCGCCAACTATCTGTATTTTATCGCCTATTGATTTCATCATATCAGAAAAGACATTAAAATCATCTTCAGCGAAACCATCTTCTATTGACACTATTGGATATTTATTAACTAATTCTTTGTAAAATTCGATCATCTCACCAGAATCCATTATCTTTCCACGTATATCATACTTATTATCATGATAGAATTCAGTTGCAGCACAATCCAAAGCAATCTTTATTTCATCAGAATACCCTATCTCTTCTATAGCTTTTACCATCAACTCGAGTCTATCATTTAAGCTTGAAATAGATGGCACAAAACCACCCTCATCAGCTACATTTACACCTATGAAACCAAACTTTTGTTTAAGTATTTTTTTAATGGTTTTGTATGTTTCTACGCACATTCGTATTGCTTCTGAGAAGCTTTTAGCACCAATTGGAATTAACATATGCTCCTGTATATCATTATTTATTCCAGCATGTTTTCCACCATTTATAACGTTCATTTGCGGTACTGGTAAGACAAATTTATTGTTATTGCACGATAATATTGCTAAATATTCATATAATTGAATATTCAATACTTTACTAGCTACTTTTGATGCTGCTATACTAACACCTAGCATAGCATTTGATCCAAGATTTGATTTGTTTTCTGTTCCATCTAAATCTATCATAACATTATCAATTTCTGATTGTTGTCTACAATCCATTCCAATTATTTTTCTAGAAATTTTATTATTAACATTATCAACAGCCTTTCTAACACCTTTACCCATGAATCTATAATCACCATCTCTCAGTTCAATGGATTCATGACTTCCTGTTGACGCACCAGATGGTACCATTGCAAAAGATGTAAAGTTTCCGGCCTTTATATACACTCCGATAGTAGGATCTCCTCTAGAATCTAATATTTCAATTGCATTTATGTCAGTAATTTCAAATTTTTGATTCACTATATTTAATGCAAATTATTAAAATATATCTTTTTACTTTATTTAATTGATACTAAATATTCCATATCAATTATTTTTTAATTATCTGCCTGCTATCAACTCTATTACATCTAAATTTTGTAGTTTATAATCTTTTTTCAATCTTTGTTTTGTCTTTACATTTACAGCTGATATGAATCTCTTTCCGAAATCTTCATGTATTTTATACGCAAAATCAAGTACTGTAGAATTTGGTGGCATTAAAAAAGCATCTGGCAAAATATTTCCTTTTTTGTCGCATAATTTTTTAGTTCCTCCAGGAAATATAATAAGATATTTTAATATATCAAATACAGCTGAATTAATAGCTTTTTGTACTCCAGTACAACCAAATTTATTTAAAATATCATTTATTCTATTTAATCCATTTTCTTGGTTTTCTGATATTTTTTTAACTATTTTAAAA
>DAOWOJ010000021.1 GCA_030642125.1 Candidatus Aenigmatarchaeota archaeon
GTCTCAAAAACTCCACTAAGGTTTACTATTAAATCTGATAGCATTGCGATACCTTTCATATTTACCCTCCTTTTTTAATAATCATATTTTAATTATTTACTCAAACCACCAATTAACACATCAGCTGAACTATCAATGAATGAATCTGTTATGTTCGCTATCATATCAGAGCAACTATCCATAAAACCTATTAATATGCTCGATAATGTCCCCATTTTTAACCACTTTTCATTGTATATATGAAATAACAAATATACATCATATACTAAACAAACCAAGTATTAAATCTACACAAGACTTTGTGCAATTTTTTATAATTGAATTTATTATTCCTTCCACTGAACATGATATCATTCATTATTTCGCCTTTTATATATTTTTTAAAAATTAAAAATTAATTTTATAATTTGCTTATTATTATTTACTTATTATCCTGTTTTTCCAAAAGCAGTAATTAACTCGATACAACCTTGAACACATGTATCAAACATAGCAGTCATAGCAGTTCCTCTCATATATTTCGCCCCCTTTTTTTATACTTTATTTTAACAAAATGTTATAATTCTATTTTATGCCCCAATTGACAATACTTTTATACACTCCATACAAAGAGTGCCTAATCCATTATTAATAACTCCAAATGCTCTCATTTTTACTACCCCTCCTATCATCATTAATATTTAAAATAAAAAAAAATATAATTTTTTAATTACTCATCACATTGTGAATATATTCATGCAACAAGTAGTACACATACTTAAATAATCACCACAACACATACTTACCATTCTCTCCCACCTCCTTTTTATCGAGTAAAAATATTATTATATCGTTCAAGTATATTGTTATATCATCTTATTTAAAGATTTGCCATCTATTTATTGCGTTTATTTGCGACTTTCTGTTTTTCTTGTTTAAATTTATATGAAAGAGTAACATATTTGAATTGTTTTAAGTCTCCACCATACTTTGTATATAGTTTTCCAGCTTTTTCTGCTGTTTTAACTATCCCTGCCATATCTTGCACTACAGCAGGTCCACCATCTATTTCTTTGAAACCTTCTTCATTCATCATGATATTCAAACCATAATACATAACATACTTAAGAAATCCTCTTCCTCTCATGTCCTCTCTCATTCCAAGTCCGCCTATTTTAGCACGTTCTGATTTTTTCATAGTCCTTAATATTCTAAAAATACGTACTATTTTTGGACAATCATATTTTTTTTCTTTCATTAATTTTTGAATTGCCCAACCAGGATCCGGAAAATAATTACCTGATCCAACTATTTTTCCATCTTCGTCAATACCAACCCAAACTTTATATTTTAGAAGATGCTTCAACAAGAAATGACCTAATAAAAGAAAAGTACTATTCATTTCTTTTTTTTCACCAGGATCCCATCCAAATTTAGGCATAAATGCACGAAACATCAATTCATGACATTCTCTAACCTCTTTAGCATTCCATGTTTTAAGAGGTCTTACAGTTATTTTTAATTCTTTAATTAATTTTTCTGCTGCCTCTACTCCTTCTTTTGGAATATCTTTTGGAAATTTAAAACGATAATTAACCCATCTCTTAGTTTTTATAAACCCTTGTTTTTGAAACAAATTAATATACCATGTTGGAGTATGTGGAAAACCAAAAGGTTGAAATTCATCAAATTCAGTATATTGAAGAGCTGGAAAACTATATCTTACCAATACTCTACTAACCTTTTTATCTTTAAAAAATGATAAACATTTTTTGATAAGTTCTGAAGAATGTTTTTTATATTCCTCACGCATCGTGAAAAAATCTATGAATCCAAAACTCTGATCCTTTTTCTCAATATAATTTTTATCGACAGTTACAACTGCACGACCAGCATATTCGTCTCCTACTTTTAAAACAAAAAATTCTCTTTCTATGTATTCTTTAGGTTTTGGGATTCCTACAATCATAATGTGATTTTCATTTCCTTTGAATGCATCAATCTCTATTTTTTTCCATATTTCTTTTTGCTTTTTTGTAACAAAAGAACCAAAAGAAATTACAGAAACATCTTCTTTTTTAATCATTACTCTAATTTATTATCTTATCTTAAAAAGGTTACTTAGAAATTCTTTCTTTATGTTTTTTTCTTAAACGTTTTGAACCACATTTTCTGCATTTTATTTTCCCAATCTTTATTTTTTTTTCATCTGCCTTAATTTTTGAATTGCATTTCATACAAATAAAAACTCTATTAAACAACCTATTTTCCATTTCTTTGAATTTCTTTTTAACCATTTCTACTCATTTCCTTTAATATAATAAGCTCCTATAAAAATTATAGCAACTAAAATCAATGCTATTATCCACATGAAATCTTCATAATATATATCAAAGAAAGACATATCTATAAAAATATTTTGTCCTACGCTTAATATACCTATTAAGAATATACAACAAAAACATATTAATAATATCGAATCGCTTTTTTGATCTTGTTTTTTGAAAAAACTTAGTAGAAACCCTATAATGAAAAATATTGCAAATACAATAGCTATTATTGGAATATATAAACTAAAAAAATGAGTTAATGGTTCGTAAGTAGATGATATTATAGCTATTACAACAGACATAATTATTCTTGATCCTTTTCCAATTTTTTTTGGTTTATCTTTTGTTCCAAGATCAAGTAATTCTAAACATCCATAAACGAGTGCTAAAACAAATACAAAAGATAATAAAAAGTCTATTTCTAATAAATACATACCATCAAATATATTATATTACTTAAATTTAAATAATAAATTCTATTTACCAAAACTCAATTTATCATATTTCTTTTTTAAATCTCGCATTTCTTTCCATAAATCATTCAATTTTCTCTTCTTCTTCGTATATTTGCTTGATGTTATATTTTTATTATGCCATGTATGGTATTTTTTGTAATAAGTTGCAAATTGTGGATCATCTATATTCTTATGCATTGATGTAACACCAATCTTAATATTCATAATATCCTTTTTAACATCTACACCACATGCTTCTAATATGTCAAATATTTCCTCTTCAGTCTTTTCCATTTCACGTACAATTGCTTTCTGTTCACCAAAACCCCTACGCAAAACTCTTTCTGAAGGAGCATATTTTCCAGTACGACCTTCATAAATATCTCTAGCCAATCTAAATGGTTTTTTTAAATCATGTTGCTTTCTGTGTTTTATTACTATATGACTTCCTAAAAATACAATTACCCCTCCTATTATAATTACAGGAAAATACAATTTTGATATAACAACCATGATGTTATACCAACCAGAATATATTATAAAAACTAACATTGCTAATGACGTTAAAATAGATATTCCTTTGTGTCCACGATATACAATCACAGTTGTTATATAATACAATGCTGTTATTAAAAATACCATAGGTAAAAATATTACAAAAATAAAATCTGTATAGAAATCACCTGTAATATATTCCATTTTTACTCTAAGAATATCATTAAATAAAACATCTAAAAAAGAAAAATAACTCATATAATTGTTTTAATATTATAGTATATATTTTTAGTTATTTTATATAGAAAAAGTTCCACATTAAGCATAAATTAAGTTATGTTTTATTCATAATACTTTAATAAATCTAAAATTCCTTTGACAACATCAGGATCTATACGATTTGAATATGCATGTTTAATCATATCATTTTTAAAATGTTTTTTCATATTAGATTTTTCATCCCATGCATATCCAAAAACAGTTACCTCGTATCTTTCTACATGCTCTGGATCTATATGTTTACTAATTTCTATTGAATTATATCCTTTGTTATTATCAAATAACTTTCCAATTCCACTCATTTTCAATACACCACTACTATCATCATTTAACATATTCAAATTTAAATAAATAAAATTTAAATATCTAATTCATTTTCATTTCTAAAATAAATTTTTATACTTTCTTCAAATAATTCACATAAAACATCTTTGCTATCCATTTTATCACTTACAAGTAATATTTGTAACATAGTATATAAATACTTTTATATTATTTTTAGTTCACAAAAAAATGTAATAAATTATTTTTTCTTTCTTCCTGTTCTTTTAGCTGATATCAAACCAACTTTTGCACCTTGGGATGCATGTCTAGAAACTGTTTTAGAATGACCAGGTTTAGTGGTTCCACCGAATGGGTGATCACCAGCATTCATAGCAACACCAGATGTTCTAGGATATAATCTTCCCCTGCTTTTTTTAGCATGCCATTTATTTCCTGCTTTTAAAAATGGTTTATTTTTTCTACCACCACCAGCCGGAATACCTATTATAGCTCTACAGTTTGAATCAAGTTTTTTAAATTTTCTAGAACATAATTTTATAACACAATTATTGTCATCATGTGAAACTACTGTAGCAAAAGAACCAGATGATCTACAAAGTTTTGGACCAGAATTATTAAATGTCTCTATAGAATATATTTTTGTTCCATCAGGAATATTTGATAATTTTTCACATGATATGCTATCCCCAACTTTCACACCATCAGGAGTTATAGCATAAAATTTTCTTCCAGAAGACTCTACAAGTCCTACAGGAGAATTTCTACAAGGATCATGTTCAATATCCAATATTTTTAATTTAGAAATATTAGGTTTGAATGAAATATTTGCTTTATACCTATGACCCAAACTTTTATACGTATGCGTTCCTCTTCCTCTTCTCTGAGATATTATTCTTTTTCCCATTTTTTATCATCAACCTAAATTAAACCTAAATTTGTAGCTATATCAAGAGCCTTTTCTTTTCCTTTCATTTTTATGAATGCTTTCTTCCGCCCTTTCCTATCTATAGCAGTGCTTATCCTAGAAACCTTAACGTTGAACGTTTTTTCAAAAGCATTCTTAATACATTTTTTATCAGCCTCTCTTTTGACTATAAACACTATTTCATTCCCTGATTCTATCAAAGTTATTGATTTTTCTGTTATATGCGGATAAAATAATACATTCTTTTTCATATTTATCACAATTTTTGAATAGCTGATTTGGAATATATAGTCAATCTTCCTGGAACTCCTCCGGGGGCAAGTGTATCAATACCTAAATTTTTTGCCTCTACTATATCAATACCAGGAATGTTTCTTGCTGCCATTTCAACATCAGATTTTTTCGATGTAACTATTAACACACTTTTTTTTCTCTTATATTTTCTTCCTCTCATTTTTCCTTTTCCAGCTCTAATCTTTTTCTTTTTTGTTCTTTTAAGTTCATTTTCTAATCCAATATTATTTAAGACATTAAACAAATCTTTTGTCTTTTTTATATCTTCAAACTTATCTTCAATTATTATTGGAACTTTTAAATCAAACAAATGTCCTCTCTTCAATATAACTTCCTTATTCGATGTAGCAGCAATACAAGATCTAATTACTTTTCTTCTCTCTTTTTTGTTTATCTTCTGATCCCATACTTTTTCTGCTTTTGGCGGATGTGCTTTTCTTCCTTTCACTGCTTGCGGAACAAATCTTGCTCTAAAACTAAGACTTGGAGAAGTGCTATGCAATCTGGCCATTCTAGCCATTGATTTACACATCATAGAATGTGGAACTCTTCTTCTACCATGATAATGAGCAGAAGTTCTCTTTCCAGCCATTATATTTGAGCCATATGCTTGTCTATTACATGCCATATATGCTAAAAAAGCTCTATTAATAAAATCAGGTCTTATTGACTCTAAAAAAACATCTGGTAAAGAAATATTTTCTATCTCATTTCCGTCCAATGATAATACTACTGCATTCATTTATATCAACATCTTAAGATTCGAACATATTTATATGCGGAAAACGCTGCAACTGCTCCATCAGAAACAGCAGTTACTATCTGCTTTAATTTGTTATCTGTAACATCACCAGCAGCGAATACCCCATCAATATTTGTTTTTTGACAATCGTCTGTTATTATCTGAGATTTATCATTTAAATTTACATCAATAGATCTAACCAATTGACTAACAGGTTCAATTCCAATATTTATAAATACCCCATCGATATCTAATTCTATTTGTTTATTTGTTTTTAAATCATTTAAAATAATAGATTCAACAACATCTTTTCCAACTATTTCCTTCACAATAATATTATATAAAAGTTCAACACTAGAATTATTTATTTTATCTATAGAAATTTTTGACCCTTTTAGTTCATTTCTTCTATGAGAAAGATAAACTTTAGATGCATATTTCTCTAATAATAGAGCAGATTCTATTGCATTATCTCCTCCACCAACTACCAAAACTTTTTTATCTTTAAAAAATGGAGCATCACACACAGCGCAATATGATATCCCCTTTCCAATGAAATCGTTTTCTCCTTTTATATTTACCTTTTTATGTGATCCTCCAGTAGATATTATTATCGATTTAGTATCATACTCTTCATCAGATTCTGTCTTGACTTTAATTATATCATCGTATTTCAATTGTACGACATTTTGTGTAATCATGTCAACACCAGCTCTATTGACATGATCATTGAACTTTTGCATTAATTCATTTCCAGAAATCTCTAAAAATCCTGGATAATTTTCTACTCTAATAGCATGTTCAAGCTGAGACTCACCATAAGAAATAAGTAAAGTTTTTAATCCATATCTAACACAAAACATTGATGAACATAAACCAGCTGGACCTGCGCCTATTATAATAACATCATACATAGTACAATATTATATACAAAAAAATAAATATTATAAATCAAAAAAAACTCTTCTTATATTAAATTCAACATGTGACATGCATAATAGCTGCAACAGTATTTTCTTGTGACAATTCATTAAACTTTTTTATTGCTCTTTTGCTTTTACATATAATTAGATTAATTTTCATGTCTTTAGCAGTATCAATAACTTGAGATGTTGCCTTTAATAATCCAAATTGACCAGTTCCTATAAC
>DAOWOJ010000071.1 GCA_030642125.1 Candidatus Aenigmatarchaeota archaeon
ATCATATAATTACAAATATCCATGTAAAGAAGTATTAGAAAAATGCGTAGAAGAATGTTTTAAAATTAATAAATTGTTGTCACTAAAAACAAGAATATTTATACCAACATTGTTAAAAGATTTTATTATAAAAGTTATTTTAGAAACAAAAAATATAAAAAATAAAATTGGGGGTGAATTTGTGGAATATATGTATAGTCTCATGCTATTACACTCAGCAAAACTTGAAGTAAATGAAGAGAACTTTAAAAAAATATTAGAATCAGTCGGAATTAAACCAGATATAGCAAAAATAAAAGTCATTATTTCAAATCTAAAAGATATTGATATAGACGAAGTGATAAAAAATACTCCATCTACAGAAACAATAAATCAAGTACCAGAAAAAAAGGTTGAAGAAAAAAAAGATGTTGAAAAAACGGAAAAAAAAGTTGAAGAAGCTGCTAGTGGATTAGGTTCTTTATTTGGATAGATTTAAATTATAGTCTATCCACTGTGCCTTTATCAGTTAAAAGCTTAATTTCTCCACCGCATTCACATATACCTATCAATGGGATTCTATCGAATTCTTTATTGCATTTTATACAAATAAACCCTCGAAAAGATGGTTTTGATTTTTTATTATTGATTATACTAAGAATAGAAGTTTGTTTATCGCTTCCAAACAACTCTGATTTATCAACTCCCAATGCGGAAAGCATTCTTTCCAATGGAGGTAATAATTGATTTCGTATATAATATTCAGAATCTATTTTCATGTTATTTTCTTTAACATATTTCGGATCTTCAGCTCTTTTAGATATCAAACCAACTCCTTTTGTTATAACATAATCGATTCTTTTATCATACATAAATGAAGAATCTACTGGATTTCTCATTTGCATTTTTTTAACAACCTCAACATGTGGCTGAATCACTTTATAAGAAAGTATTTTTTTTGTTATTCCTTTTGTTATAATTAACTTTTCTATAGGAACATTACCAGATTTAAGGTCTAAAAGAACACCTTTGATATAATTAATAGCTTTTTTAATGTTTCCCTCTTTTAATATTATGTTCAAAAATTCGTTTTGTGATTCAGATGTAAGATTGCACCAATCTCTTCTTACTGTTTCTATTCCTTTCATTTCAATTTTATATTTAAAACCTGTATCTGATTTAGATATTTCCAATCCAGAATACCTCTTTTTTGCTAAAATAAAAAATGATTTAAATACTTTTTCAAATTCTAATAATATATCTTCACCAAGATCTTTAGATATTTCAACTGATATTTTTTCTCCGAGTTCGAACGTTTTATCAATATCATTAGAATTCGATTCTATCATTAAAGAATCTGTATCAGCATATATAACATTAACATCATACCTTTTTTCTACATCTGATTTTACATCCTTTATCATAGATCTTCCGTATGATGTAATTGAATTCGCTATATCCATAACATAAAGACGTGATACTATAAATCCCATATAACCATAAAATGAATTAGACATAATTTTTAATCCAAGTTGTTTGGAATATAATCTTCTTAAAACTTCTTCATTTTTTTCTGTGCGCATTATTTTTTTTGTTTTAGATCTTTGTTTTAATAAATTACGTAAAATATCAGGAATTATCCCATTTTTTATTTCTTTTTTTATAAAAAATGCACCTATTGGTGATTCATTCATATCATTTTTATCATATTTTTCAGGATTTTTTATTATTGTAGTAGGACATATATTAAATTTATTAATTATACTTGGATACATAGCATGAAAATCAAGAACTATAATAGGATATTTGTTATACAACCCAGGTTTCGGCTCTAATACAAATGCTCCCTTCAATCCAACCTTATTTCTTTGTTCAATTCTTTTATCTATTTCTGATTTTATTGGTTTACATGGAAGCAAAAAGTTTCTAGAATTAAATTCTTTTAATATTAGCGTTTCTATTCTAATAGTTTCTCCACCATTCAATATATCTTGTAATAAAGTTCCTGTTATCTTAGATAATTCAATGTGTTTATCTAATAAACGTTTTTCTAACAGAATTCTAAGAGCAAGTACAGAATCCTTTCTACAATATTCAACTATTTTTAATATATCTTCTTTAGATCCATTCCAAAGTTTTGGAATTTGTGAATAACTAACATCAATTTTAGTTTCATTGAAAAATGCTAATGAAACATCACCAAGACCATATCTCTTAAGTCTCATCTTAGGATTTATTTTTTCTTCTTTTCTTATCATATCATATGAGTCTGCAATGATTCTACCAGATATCGACGTCCTATTTATATTACTCCCAATTTTCATACAAAAAACATTTTTTCGATTACATCTACCAAATTTCTTACAAACACCTAAAATATCCATTCTCTGTATCAAAAATGGAAAATCGAAGTTTTGAATATTATAACCTGTCATAATATCAGGATCAAATTCATTTACAATATCAACAAACTTTTCTAACATTTGTTTTTCACTTTCAAACCCAATTACATCCTTTCCTCCAATTCTTTTTGAAACCAACACTAGCGAATCTGAACCATTAAACTTTTCTGAAAATACTAAAGAAATCATTAAAATTTCATTGTTTTCTGGATCAACACCAGAATCATCAAAACTGGTTTCAAGATCAAATGCCAATGTTTTCAATGAAATATCCTTGTTTTCATTAACTTTTTCTATTTTTAATGCATTTACTGTCTTGACTTTTACAGTAGAAGTGCGCGTTGGTACACACTTTATATTTATCCAGCTAAATCCACCTATATCATGGTCACACATAAATCTATATTTAAAAAGAATATCTGCCTCAAAAATATCTTCAATAAATGATAATTTTCTTAATTCATCTCTAATTGCAGAAGTCTTACTTGGATCGAATAAATAAATTTTTAGAACGTTTCTTTTAATGTTATAAAACAATAAATATTTTTCTTTTTCTTCTATTTTCAAAATATCATTTTTAAAATTCTGTTCCAAAAATTTAGTTATTTTTTCATTATCACCAATAACATAAAAATATGGATAATATCCTTCATAAAAAGCACATATTGGTTCGTTATGTTCATTTTTTCCAAAAAATCTTACTATTGTTTTATTATTTAAATATACATAATCACAATCCAAAATTTGTAGAAGCATTATATAATTTCATATAAGGAAAATAAATATTCGTGTAATGGTTTATAAAAACTTAAATTTCGCATATAAACACACAACACAAAAAAATGTATCATGCATATATTTTATAAATATTATTTGATTGATTTTTGATAGCTAAAAATATGATTTAATTAATTATTTATCTAAAGTGTTGGAATAGATGACAATATATCATAATGAAATTTGTCATATTCGTTTAAAAATTATGTAAATTATTGAAAAACATGACCCCCTCCCCCTTATTTCTAATGGAACTTATTATTATTATAATTATATTTTTTTTATTTTATTATTATTATATTATATATTTTTATTTTATTTTTTTCCACTAGAAATAAGGGGGAGGGTCCAATATTTTTCCATTAGAAATAATGCTTCC
>DAOWOJ010000113.1 GCA_030642125.1 Candidatus Aenigmatarchaeota archaeon
CCCATTTCTAAAAATGGGGGGAACTTTTTTAATGTTAATAGCAAATTTTTAACATCTTAGGGGTTGGGGAAGGTAAAAATAAAAATCAAAAACTACCTCTCAACATCCATAAATTTTGTAATTTTGATTATGTGTTAGAACGAAATGAAGTCTGTTTTGAAATTCGGAAAATTGATAATATATACAAAACAAAAAACACTGAAATAGAACGCACTTGTAAAAAACGAGCGTGAGCTGGGCTTATTTTTCTTATTTTAAAACTATAATTATGAAAACAAAAAAAAAATGCTTGTATTATTGTCAATGGTATTAATATCTACTACATGTGAAAGGGAAGAGTTTACAGATTTAACAGTAATTAATAATTCTATTGATACTCTGCTTTGGTATATGAAAAGTGACACTTTGCTTTGGGATAATAACATTTATCCTGTTGAAGGAGCAAAAGAAAATCATATGATAAATCCTTATAGTTCAACAATTATACGAGAAGAATTTACGAAGATGAATGATACAAATTACCCTCATTTATTCTTATTTGATAAAATAATTATCGACACAACCTCATGGGATATAATCAAAGCTGATTATATAGTGCTAAGGCGTTACGACCTTAGTCTTCAGGATTTGGAGAATTCTAATTGGACAATTACCTATCCATGATAAATTTGAGTGTAGTGTGGTAGAGACAATTTATATATTTTCTCCATCTGCACATATCCTTTTTGTATATTTAAGCATCTTAAATTATGATCAAATTGAAATCACAAACATATCTGACACTCTTGTAACGAGTGTCTTAGAAAAAGTCGTTTAAAACAACAAAAACAATGAAGAATCTTTTTTTGATAGCATTATTAATTTTTATTATTGGATGTAATTTTGAACTTACAGTTCCCTTAAATGATGATCCAATTATTAATAAGTGTTTTGAAGATAATGAAATCAAGGATTTAGTTCAAATTTTAGAGTTTTTTGAAAATCAAATTACTATTTCATCTGACTCTAAAAATATTGTTGATTCGTATGAATTGTTTTTTAGAAATTTAGAATCAGAGATGAAATATGATAAAATTGATTTAAACATTTCATTTAATGAAGAATTACGATTATGGAATCCCAAAGAAAAATATAAAAATTAGTGTCAATACATATGAAGAAAAAAGTTATATAGTAGGAATAATAATGATTATATTGATTTCTCCTATTTTCATGATTAAGAAAATTGGTTATTTCAGATATTTAAAATCCGATGAATTTCATAATGATATTTTTTTATTGATAAATGATATTATTGGATATGAACGAATATATAACACTAAACCTCGATTAGATAGTTCGTATATAAATTCATTTAAGGAGTATTATTTAAATGATGAAAATTATAAAATTAGCAAACAATTTAACAATTTAGATGTAAGAAGTAAAGTAACGGATTCATCGTTTATTATTTATTTATTGGGATTTGATAAAAAGGATGATAATCTTCAGAAATACAAAAGTTTCAGAGATATTAAATGGTGGGATATTTTTACCTTCAAAGGTGATATTATTGTTGATAATTTAAGTCTGGTTAATATAGGATGCGATCATCCAAGGATGGAAATATACCTTATGAAAGATAATATTTTAGATAATGATTCATTAATCCGAATGGAAATATTAGGTATGCTTAAAAAATATACTTATAAAATTTCTGATAGCTTAGATTTTAATGAACGAAATTTTATTTATTTCAAGTTACGAATTTCAGATGGAGATATTGAAATCTATGAAATTTGTGATGAAGGAGAAATATTACTGAAACATCCTGGTATTAAAAATGATTTACTAGAAAAGTTTAAACCAATAAAGAATTTGAATTATCTTGATGAGGTTTATTTCACTCTTTTTTTGTCTCCTGTTAACAATTAGATATATGTATTTTATCTGGTGGTCTTTTATAACGAGTGTCTTATAACAAGTCGTTCATAACGACAAAAATAATAATTAAATAAGTTTTGTAATTTTGGTTTTATGTCAGATAAATATTTAGATGTAGAATTAATAACACCAAAACTTAAAACATATAATTAGCGTTACAAACGCTGAAATATTTCGCACTCGTTATAAACGAGCGCGAGCAGGCAAAAAAAAGAATTTGAAAACTTGAAATTCCAATTTGGAATTTCAAGTTGGGGAGGAACAAGGAGCTTGCCGCATGCTTTTACCGAACAAGGTGTAGCCATGTTGTCGGGGATATTAAGCAGTAAAATAATTTGTATATTTGCAAAAACAATACTCCATGAATTTAGAACCAAGAAAAGTAGATTTAATTAGCTGGATAACTAATATTAATAATGCTAAACTTATTGAAATGCTTGAGAATATTCGTGATCAGGAAGATAATTGGTGGGAAGAAATTCCAACTGAAACCCAAAAAATAATTCTTGAATCAGAGGATCAGGCAGATTCAGGGAATTTAGTCTCTCATGATCAGGTATTGAAAAAATACAAAAAGTATTTGAAATAAGAAAAGTCAGATGGACTCCTTTGGCTTTAGAATCACTGGATAAAATATTAAAATAACAAAAGAAGC
>DAOWOJ010000016.1 GCA_030642125.1 Candidatus Aenigmatarchaeota archaeon
TCAACTTTAAAATATTTTTTAGATTCTTCTAGTATTCTTTTAGTGGAATAACTAATTGCATTTTTACCAGAACCAATAATTGCTATCATATCATTAAATTGCTTATTTAGAAAGTATAAATAATTATTTTTTGTTTAGATCTATTGTAAAATACTTTTTTATCATATTTCTACCTATTAAAATCTTTTCTGAGAATTTTTCTCTATCTTCTATATTAGCTGTTGTTAAGAATGTCTTGTTTTTTATTTTTATTTTTATTTTTACTACTGGTCTTCTTACATAATATCCATTTGATGAAGATAAAATTTTTACTGATTTTATTATAGGTCCTAGACCAATTTTTGCTGCTATTTTTGTGTCTATACTATTGCCACTAGATCCTGTATCAAATTTGGCTAAAGTATTAAATTTTCCATTTTTGCCTATAATAATTATATTTTCAGAAAAACCAACTTTCAATTTACATCCACCTAATTGAAAATTGTTGATTTTTAAAGATAAAAACTTATTTTTTTTTAAAAAAAACGTATTTTATGATATAATTGCATAAAATATATATCAATTTTAAACAAAAATTCAGAAATCGATATTTCTAATATAATTAATTTTGAATTAAAAATTAATTATAATAATTTATTATAAAAGACCAATTCATAGATGACCATTATGAAAATAGATAAATTAAAGGGAACAGAAAATTATAATGTTAAAGAACAAATTTTAAGAAATAAAATTACATATACAATAAAAACAACTTTAGAAAAATATGGATTTAATCCGATCGAAACACCAATCTTACAGACGTATTCTTTACTTTCTTCAAAATATTGCGGAGGCGAAGAAATTCTAAATGAATGCTACAAACTAAAGGATCGTGGAAATAGGAATATTGGTCTTAGATATGAATTAACAATTACTCTTGCGCAATTCATTTCTGAAAATAAAGACATAAAAATACCTTTCAAAAAATATGAGATTGGAAAAATTTTTAGAGATGGTCCAGTAAAAAAATCTAGATATAGAGAATTCACTCAAATTGATTTTGATATTATTGGAGCTAAATCAGGTTTACCTGAAATTGAAATCTTATCGATTTATGAACAAGTTTTCAAGAAATTAAATATAAACATCAATATTAGATTAAATAACAGAAAAATATTGTTTGATATACTTGAATATGCCGGTATTCCTAATAATTTGAATACTCAAAATTCAATTATTTTAACTATAGATAAATTAGAAAAAATAGGTGCAACAAAAGTTAAAAAAGAGTTATTAAAAAAAGGATTAAATGATAAACAAATACAATTAATTTTCGATGTTATAGAAATTAAAGGAAATAATGAAGAAATTTTAACAAAATTTTCAGAAATATTAAAAACTAAAAACGCAGAGAAAAATATAGAAGAACTTTACAGAATTTTAGATATTGGCAAATCGTATAATTTGAAAAGTTTGGTTTTATCACCTTCTCTGGCCAGAGGATTAAATTATTATACAGGAACAATTTATGAAGTTTTTCAAAAATCTGGAACAAATTCATCGCTTGCTGCTGGAGGAAGATATGATGAAATGCTTTCAAAATTTTTTGGTAGAGATCTTCCTTGTGTTGGAGGTTCTTTTGGATTAGATTCAATATCTTGCATCTTGAAACCAGATAAGCTATCGAATGTTCAAATATATTTAATACCTATTAAAATTTCAGAACATAAGTTTTTACCAATTTTAATTGAATTAAGAAAAAATTTCAACGTAGATTTTGATTTATCTAACAGAGGCATAAAAAAAAATCTAGAGTTTGCTGACAAAAAAAATATTCCATTTTGCATTATTGTAGGACAAAATGAATTAAATTCAGGAAAATTAAATCTGAAAAATATGGTCACAAGACAAGAAAAAAAATTGAGTTTGAAAGAAATCATTGAATTAATTAAAAATAATTAATAAAATAGAGGGAAAATAATATTATATATGAAAAGACAAATGACAACTATTGATGGAAACGAAGCAGCTGCTTATTCAGCATATTATATCAATGATATATCAATTATATATCCAATAACACCATCTTCTCCTATAGCTGAACATATTGATAAATGGTCAGCAAATTGTAAACAAAATATTTGGGGTACTGTTCCAAGTATTACAGAAATGCAAAGCGAAGCTGGAGCAGCTGGTGCTCTGCACGGATCTATTCAAAGAGGAGCACTCACTACTACTTTTACAGCATCTCAAGGATTGCTACTGATGATCCCTAATATGTTCAAAATAGCCGGTGAATTAACTCCCACTCTATTTCACGTTGCTGCTCGTACAGTAGCAACACATGCTCTTTCAATTTTTTGTGATCATAGTGATGTCATGGCAACACGTTCTACTGGATTTGCAATATTATCATCTTCAACTGTTCAAGAAATTTTAGATTTTGGGATTATTGCTCAAGCAGCTACTTTAGAATCTAGAATTCCATTTCTACATTTTTTCGATGGTTTTCGTAAATCTCATGAAATTTCAAAAGTTGAATTACCTTCTATAGAAGACATGAGAACAATGATAGATAACAACTTAGTAGTATCGCACAGAAATAGAGCATTATCTCCTGACAACCCATTCATACGCGGAACTGCTCAAAACCCTGATACTTTTTTTCAGGAACGAGAAACAGTGAATTCTTTTTATATCTCCTGTCCTGACATAGTGCAAAAAGCAATGGATAAATTTTCTGATCTCGTTGGAAGAAAATATTCATTATTTCAATATTTTGGTTCACCAGAAGCAGATAGAGTTATAGTACTAATGGGATCTGGTGCAGAAGCTGCACAAGAAACAGCAGAATATTTAATTTCAAAACATAATGAAAAAGTTGGAATTATCAAAGTTAATTTATATCGACCATTTTCTGTAAAACATTTCATAAATTCTTTGCCAAAGACAATTAAGACAATTGCTGTTCTTGATAGAACAAAAGAACCAGGTGCTGTTGGTGAACCTTTGTATGTTGATGTTTTATCATCTATAGGAGAATCTAGATCTTATTTTAATGATAATTCATTTCCTAGAGTTATAGGCGGACGTTATGGTCTATCTTCTAAAGAATTCACTCCTGGAATGATAAAAGCTGTATTCGATGAAATGAATAAAGACATGCCAAAAAATCATTTTACTATTGGCATAAATGATGATATAACTTACACAAGCTTAGAGTTTGATAAAAATTTTTCTATAGAACCTATTGATAGAACACGCGCTATTTTTTATGGTTTGGGATCTGATGGAACTGTTGGCGCTTCAAAAAGTTCAATAAAAATTATAGGAAAAGAGACTAATAATTATGTTCAAGGATATTTTGTATTCGATTCAAGAAAAGCTGGTTCTTTGACAATTTCTCATTTAAGATTTGGTAAAGATCCAATACATTCTCCTTATTTGATTACTACAGCAAATTTTGTTGCTTGTCATCAATTTTCATTCTTAAATCGTTTTGATATTCTAAAAGAAGCAGAACCTGGTTCTACATTTTTGTTAAATTCTCAATATTCTCATGAAGATGTATGGAATCATTTACCAATAACGACTCAAAAACACATAATCGATAAAAAATTAAAATTTTACACTATAAACGCGTATAAAATTGCTAAAGAAGCTGGTTTGGGTGTCCGCATAAATACAATCATGCAAACATGTTTCTTTTTACTTACCGATGTAATCGAAAATGAAAAAGCATTGTCATTAATAAAAGATAGTATAAAGGAAAATTACTCTAAGAAAGGAGAATCTGTTGTAAATATTAATTTTTCTGTTGTCGACATGACAAAAGATAATTTATATGAAGTAAAAGTTCCTAAAGACGTTACCAGTGATTTCGATATTAGTTCTCCTGTTCCTAAAGAAGCACCAGAATTTGTTCAAAAAGTTACATCAAAAATGTTATGTATGGAAGGAGATGAATTACCATCTAGCGCGTTTCCTTGTAATGGAACATTTCCATCTGGTACTACAAAATGGGAAAAGAGAAATATAGGAACAGATATCCCTGTATGGGATCCAGATACATGCATACAATGTGGTAAATGTTCATTGGTTTGTCCTCATGCATCAATTCGCGCTAAAGTATATGATAAAACAAAACTTTCAAATTTTCCTGAAACATTCAAATCTACTAATGCTAAACGCGATATTTTTAATGGAATGCATTTCACAATTCAAGTTTCTCCACGTGATTGTACTAGTTGTGGTCTTTGCGTTGAAATGTGTCCAGCTAAAAATATGAAAAATAAAGATCTAAAAGCTATCAACATGGAATCTAAATCACAAGTCATCAAAGATCAGGAACATAATAATTGGAATTTTTTCTTAAATATACCTGAGATTGATCGCAGTAAACTTAAATTGAATCTTGTTAATGATATACAATTTTTGATGCCTTTATTCGAATTTTCTGGAGCATGCGCAGGATGCGGAGAAACACCGTATCTTAAATTATTAAGTCAATTGTTTGGTGACAGATCAATAATAGCAAATGCGACAGGATGTTCATCTATATACGGAGGGAATCTACCAACAACTTCATGGACATCAAATAATGAAAATCTTGGTCCAGCATGGTCAAATTCTTTATTCGAAGATAATGCTGAATTTGGATTAGGAATGCGTTTAGCATTGGATAAACAAATAGAATATGCAAATGAACTATTAGACCGTTTATCTAATTCACTTGGAAATGAATTTGTATATAAATTAAAAAATGCTGATCAAACAACAGAATCAGGAATTTATGAACAACGTAAAAGAATAAAAGAACTAAAACAAAAGCTGGAAAAATTGAATATTTATGAAGCTAGAGAATTATATAGCTTAGCTGATGTGCTAGTTAAAAAGGATGTTTGGATCGTTGGTGGTGATGGTTGGGCATACGATATTGATTATGGTGGATTGGATCATGTTATCGCATCTAATAAAAATGTCAATATTTTAGTATTAGACACAGAAGTTTATTCAAATACAGGAGGACAGATGTCAAAAGCAACACCAATGGGTGCAATAGCGAAATTTGCTGAAAGCGGCAAACGACAATCAAAAAAGGATTTAGCTATGATGGCTATGTCTTATGGAAATGTATATGTAGCACGCGTAGCAATGGGAGCGAATGATTTTCATACTGTTAAAGCATTTTTAGAGGCAGAGGCATATAATGGTCCATCAATTATAATAGCATATTGTCATTGTATAGCTCACGGTTACGATCTAAAATACGGAATGAGACAACAGAAAAAAGCTGTTGATACTGGATATTGGCCTTTGATGCGATTTGATCCAACTCTAATAAAACAAAACAAAAACCCATTACAATTAGATTCTAAATTACTCGGAATACCATTAGAGGAATATGTATATAATGAATCTCGTTATAAAGCATTATTAGATTCAAAACCTGAGATATCAAAGAAACTCATAAAATGTTCACAAGAGCATTTATTAAGACGCTATAAATTATACGAATATTTGGCTAATATGCCCATGGACAATGATAAATAAAATCTTATATATCAAATAACTGATTCAAACTAGAAAAATAATAATATACCGAAAGATATTTATATACTACATTACAAATGTTACTTATAAGTGATAAAATGAATAAAATTGATTATGATATTTTATATGATGCAATTTTAGGTACTTCTTATACTACTAGTGGAACTCCATTTACTCTTCCAATTACTAGTGGAGACTATAACGAAAGAATGAAAAAAGATAATTATGAATACGGGTTTATTTTTGATTTTTCTTGTTTTACTAATAACGCTTCTGATATTTCTTATTATATAAACCCTTCTACAACTAGATCAGAAGAAAACGATAATGAAACTACTAATCATATTCCTGAAAATACTAGTTCTAATGGTGTTCCTGGATCTGGATATAAAAACTCTACCACAACTGGATCAGAAAAAAAAGATGATAAACAAGAAAGAATAATTGAAATATATTTTTCAGATGATAATAAACAGGCATATATTACTCCAGCTCCTGAAAATACATTATTAATATCTGCAGATGATAATAAACAGACATATGATGATAAACAGGCATATATTACTCCGGCTCCTGATAATATAATTGCGTATATTCTATATGATTCACAAAAACGTAAGTTATTAACAACAGACAAGAAATAAGTATATAATAGTAGTACATATTTACTCAAGTTTAGAACTCTTAATACTAAAAATACATAAATTATTCTTCGTTTATTTTTGTTGTTACAATTGGATTATTGTTTACTATAATAGTCTCTTCGAATTGCGCAACTTTAGCACCATCTACTTCTCGAAGTGGTGGTGACGCCATTATAGCATTCATTGATTGTAATTGTCTAATTGCAATAGCTGTTTTAACTTTAGAAAATTGCAACCATCTTTTAGCGAATGGAAGACCATGATATTCTTCTTTAGCCATATGTAAAATTTTTCTTGCCTCGAAAAGTCTTACTGATGAATCTTGAACATACGTAAAAATTGAAATTGGTTCAGAATTTTTAACTAAACCTATACCAGAAGTAACGAATGGTTCTATTGCTATAACTTGATCATTCTCTAATTTTACATCAGATTCACATCTTATATTTGGAATATCAAATCCTGAATGTAATGAATATTTATCTATAGAATGTCCTGTTAAATTTTTTACAGAATTGAAACCACTACTTTCAATCGTATTAACTATTTCAGATGAAATTTCTGATACTTTCATTCCTGGTTTACATAATTTTATAGCATTTTTAACAGCATCTTCAGCAACTTTAATCATATCTGATTTTCCAACAGTTATAGCAGTATCAGCTATATATCCATCTACGTGAACACCTAAATCTATTTTTAAAATGTCTCCATCATTGAAAATTGTCTCGTCTTCTTTATTTGGTGTATAATGAGCTGCTATTTCATTTAAACATAAATTTACTGGAAATGCTATACCACAACCTTTATTCTTTATAAAATTCTCTATTTCGTCAGCCATATATAATAATTTTGTACCTGGTTTTGCAATTGAAATTGCAAATTTTTTAGCTTCAGCTGCAATGCTTCCAGCTTTCTTATATTTATCTAAAATTTCTTGTTCCATTTCATCACCTAAGAAAAATCTTCCAATGTACCTTCTAATTGTGATATATTATCTATGATATATTTCACATTAGCATCTTTAAATTCTTTTTTTGTTGCACTGCCGCTAACGAATCCTATAAAATTTATATTAGCTTCTTTTGCTGCTTTAAAATCTATTAGAGAATCTCCAACATAAACAGAATTTTCTTGTTTTATGTTCATTTTCTCACAAATTAATAATAATGGATCTGGGTTCGGTTTGTGTTTATTTGAATCTTCATATGTTACAATATAAGAAAAATATTTCAAAAGAATTCCAAGATGATTTATCACAAATTTTCTTTTTTTAGAACTAACTATACCAATTTTATATTTTTTATTTAATTCTGGTAAAAATTCTTCTGTTCCATGCATAA
>DAOWOJ010000038.1 GCA_030642125.1 Candidatus Aenigmatarchaeota archaeon
CTATCTTCAATTAAAACAATCTCCGGAAAACCACCATATTCTATATATTCCAAAACATATTTTCTTATGTTCTCTGCGTTTAAATAAATATCTTTTTCATCTCTAATTTTTAAATTTTTGAATCTCAAAAATTCACTGAAGGATAGAGGAAAAACTTCAAATGTTAACTGCCTTCCTGTTAATATAGATGCTAATTCTTCACTCATTAACTTTGAACTTGAACCTGTAATAACAATATTTGCTTCCTTTCTTTCATTCAGACTCCTAACAAATTTTTCCCAATTTTTAACTTCTTGAATCTCGTCCAAAAATATGTAACTCTTCGTTTTAGGTTTTATAATCTCTTTGTAGCTCTCATAAATTTTTGAAAGTGAATTTAAATCTACATTTTCAAAATAAGGTTCTTCGAAATTTATTATTAATATATCTTCCTTTAATATTTTATTTTCTATAAGATCCTTTACAAGTTGTTTTATAATATATGATTTACCTGATCGTCTTACACCGACAATTGTTACTATTTTGTTGTATTTTAAAGCAGAAAATATAGAAGCCGTATAATTTCTTCTGATCCCTGTATCTATTTCTCTACTCCAGAAATTCCCTTTATCCAAAGTTTCTATTATATTTCCTTTATCCATACTTTATACATATGACAAATATCCACATATATGTCATATAAATATGACATTTTGCACACAAATATTTTCCTATATATAAACGCTTACCATATTTCAAACAAAAACTTCTGATATTTCAGAAACATAATTATTTTTATTGACATAACCACTGCTGTAATGAAATTTATTATTTCTATTGGTTATTATTTTTGGTTCCTAATTATTAAATAAAATTCATCCATATTAACAACGCATACAAAAATATCAATAAAATTGTACTAAGCGCCTGTTTCTTTTTGAATCTTTGTGTCTGTTTATATATTTGCTCACACTTATTGTAAAAATTTTAAAGAAACAACTAATCAAGAAGCCACATCCACAAAGGAACAAATCTTATTCTATTTCCTTTAATCTTTTCTTCTCCAAAATAGTCTTCAGTTATTATCAAACCACTTTTTAGGTGAAATCTTTTCATACCTTCTAAAAGTCCTTTGACTTCACGTTTTTTGGTAGTTTCATCTTTAATATCCAAGCAGACCTGAATAAGTTGTTTTACCTTTAAACCATCTTTAATCACAAAATCTATTTCATAATTGTTTCCTTTTGCATAGAACAGATTTTTTCCAATTTTGTTTCCTCTTTTTAGAAGTTCTAATGCAACAGTATTTTCCATTAATCTCCCAATATTTTCAGAGAAACGAAGATAAAATAAATTAAAAAATCCATTATCAATTACATAGATTTTTTTTGGATTTTTAATAGTTTCAGAATATTTAGATGAATAAACAGGCAAAAAGAAAAACAAAAAAACATTTTCAAAAATTGAAGAATATCTTATTATTAAATCTGTGCTGACATTACATTCTTTATTTTTTAATATGTTTCTTATTTTTGTAAAAGATGTAGGGCAACTGATTCTCTCAATAAACAGATTTATAAGTTCGTTCACCACATCTTTTTTTCTAATATCTGTTCTTGATTTTATATCTCTTTCAGTTATATCACTAAAAAATACCTCTACATATGAAAAATCTTTACTTAGAACGTATTTAGGAAAGCCTCCATATTGTATATACTCTTTGACATATTTTTTTATTTTTGCTTCTTTTTCTTCACTTAATTTTTCCAGATTTGAGACTCCTTTAAAATGTAAAAGTTCTTTGAATGAAAGTGGAAAAATCTCTATTGTCTTATGCCTGCCACTAAGCAATTTTCCACAATCTTCTGAAAGCAGTGATCTAACAGAACCTGAAACTATTAGTTTTATTTTGCCTTTAAATTCATCATAAATACTTTTTGCGAAAATTTCCCAACCTTTGACTGTTTGTATTTCATCAAGCATTAAAAACAATCTTTTCTTAAGAAGATTCTCCTGATAAATAAATTCTATTAAATAATTTAAATCCTCAAGTTTTAGAGGATATAATTTTCTATCTTCACAATTAAGATATATAAAATTTTCTTCTGTTTTTATATTTTTTGCGATATAGTACATGAGATATGTTTTTCCACTTCTTCTAACTCCAACAATATCGTTTATCATATCATTTTTCAGGAAATTCATGTTTACAAGTCTTTCCCTGACGTCTTCCAATTTATTCTCCCAGAATGTATAGATATATTGTTTGATAGCTTCTTTTTTCATATAATATGTATGCGATAAAAACATATAAAGTTATCGTGTTTATACGACAAGTTGTCACAAACAGAATTTACTTTTAGAATAACATAAACAGAATGGATAGATTTTGTAGTATATCTTAAAAAAATACCACAATACATTCAGTATTTGATTACACTTATTATCATGTGTTCCTGTTTTTTGTCTGACAACTTTCTGTAGAACAATAATTCATTTTTGTCTGAATCAGTCAGCATCCATAAATATACATTAACATAAATTATCAATTATGGACTATAACAGGCTTGTAGAGATACTTGAGAAAATCGCACTGGAGAATGGTGCAAATTCTGTTTCGCTAGTATCTGTAAATGATATTTTTGTTGAAGAGTGGACAAGACAAAAATGCAAGTATGGATGCAGTATGTATGGAAAAAATTTTATGTGTCCACCATATTCTCCAGCACCACTAGAGACAAGAAAAGTGTTGAAAGGATATACACATGCTCTGATTGTTGAATTTGTTTTTCATGAAAACAAACAAAAAATGAATGATAGCATAATGCTTGAACTTGAGAGAAAGAGCTTTCTGAACGGTTTTTATAAGGCATTTTCTTATACAACTGGACCATGCAAACTCTGTAAGATTTGTGTTGGAAAAGAAATCAGTAATCAATACAAATGCAAAAACAAGAAAGATGCAAGACCGTCAATGGAATCGTGCGGGATAGATGTTTTTAAGACTGTAAAAAAAGCAGGCTACAACCCAAGGTTTGCATGTAAAGGAGAATCAATAACCTATTTTGGACTTCTACTCATTGAATAATCTGACATAATTCAAAAACAAATTTCAAATAAAATAACTTATATCAAGATCAAATTCTAGTATGCTAGCAAAAAAAAGAAATATAATAAAAAATCTCAAAGATAATCGAAATATTTGCGTAGTTGGTGAATAACTTTTGATAAGCCTACTTTATAATAAAATTAATAAAAAAGTAGGAAACCTTCTCATCCGAAAACGTTAAATAAACTTCTATATTTAAGACAAAAAAAAGAAAAGTAATAAGTTTATATATACTCCTTAATTTCAAAATAAATAACATGACATGTAATTTACATAAAGATATTATGACAATTAGTTCAACCCATTTTAAAGGGAAACTATTAATTTGTGGAACTTGTGTTAAAGATATAAATCCAGAAAAGTTTGAAGAATTATCAAAAGATAGAAAAGTTTATACTTTCTGCCCAGAAATGACACATTCAAGTTTATTAGGATATAAATTAACAACTATTCTTAGAACTTGTGATATTGAAGATATTTGGATATTTACTAAAGATGGATCACCACATTGTGAACAAATATTAACTACACTTCAAGAAGTTGCAGAAAATGTTAACTTTGATAAAAACAAATTAAAATATTTTGTAACTAAAAAAGGTAGATTTTCAGAAATTACAGATAAAACAATTCGAAAATCAAGAAACATTATGGAAATTGAAAAACTAATGAGTTTTAATAAATTACATAAAGTTACTGAAATATTAATGGAAGAAGACGGTTGTCCTAATGATAAAAAAGAAACATTTGAATCAATATTAAATCATTTTGAAGAAGAAATTCAAGAACTTAAAAAAGGTTTAAATAAAAAAGATTGGAATAACATTGAGGAAGAATTAGGAGATATTTTATTTAATGTTTTCTTGTTTTCAAAAGTTGCTCAAAATAATAATAGATTTGATATTTTTGATTTGTTTGAAAGAACTTCAAATAAGTTTATTGAAAACCATAAAAAAATATTTGAAAACAAAATTATCAAATAACTTTTTTATCTTTTAAAAATATTGACTTGCTTTGCTAGAAAATTAATGTAACGCTATGCTCTCTTCTTTCCAGTTATCTGGCAGTATAAAAACTGATATTTGATTCGCCACTATAATTGATACTCGCAATTTCATATTTCATTAACAATTTTGAATATCAGCAAATATTAAACAAAATAAAGAAAAGAACTAATAAAATGTAGCGAAAATAATTTAAAATAATCTTCAGCAAATTTTATATATCACTTGTAATACTTTAATTATATGAAACTCATTGTACTTGGAAGTGGAACTTGTGTTCCTTCATTAAATCGAAATGCACCATCAAATTATCTTTTAATAGGCAATAAACAAATTCTTGTTGATTGTGGTTCAGGTACTTTACTTCAATTGGAAAAAGCAAATTTAAATTATAAAGAAATTGATATGATTTGTATTTCTCATTACCATACAGATCATATTTCTGATTTGAATGCTTTAATTTGGGCATTAAACCGGACACCTGGATTTGATAGAAAAAAAGATTTAATCTTAAGTGGTCCTGTTGGATTTAAAAAATTTTATGAAGCATATATAAAACCAATTTCTAAAAACCCACGTCCAAACACTTACAATATAATAATTAAAGAAATTAATAGCAAAATAGAATTTGACAATTTCACAATAGAAACATACAAAACAAACCATAATGATGATAGTATTGCATACAAATTTTCAGAAAATAAAAAAACTTTAGTTATTTCTGGTGATACTGATTATGATGAAAATCTTATTGTTTTCGCAAAAAATTCAGATGTTTTAATTTTAGAATGTTCTTATCCAAATGACCAAAAAGTTGCTGAACATTTGATTTCTAGAGAATGTGGTGAAATCGCCAATAAAGCAAATGTAAAGAAATTGATTTTATCACATTTGTATCCAACTTCTCCTGAAGAAATTAGACTAAATGAAACTAAAGAAATTTTTTCAAATACTATTCTAGCTGAAGATTTAATGATAATAGAAATTTAAAAATTATTTTTAACATTTGTTATGTTATTCTATTTGACTTAGTTATCGATATCATTTTTCACTCCGATAATTTTATTTAATCGATGCTTAACGAAAATTATTTAAAG
>DAOWOJ010000111.1 GCA_030642125.1 Candidatus Aenigmatarchaeota archaeon
ATCCAGCACACCCAAAATTAACACATTTGCCATTGTTCAATCTAATTGCTTCTGCATGTGAAATGATAGAATAATTAAACAATTAACTTCGAATAAACAGACAAAGTTTTATTTAAAACATTTTCTCTAGAATATTTTTTACTATATTCTCTTGGTTTGTATTTATCTCTATTTTTTATTACATAAATTAATTTTTCTGAAAATTCTTTATCATTTTCAAATAATTCACCACTATTTCCTGGAACAATAAATTCTTTTAATGGTGTATTTTTATCACACACAACAGGAGTACCACAAGCAACAGATTCAAGAGCACTTAAACCTTGTGTTTCAAACAAAGATGGTATAGCAAGCACATCAGCAATTGAATAATATTCAGGCAATTTATTTTTATTTACGTAACCTGTGAATATAAATTTAGATTTCAATCCGTTTTCTGCAACAATTTTTTTATAAAAATCCTCGTCAGAACCACTTCCAACAATTAAAAATATACATTCAGGAATTTCTTTTAACACATCAGATGATATTTTTATCAACAAATCTATATTCTTTTCTTTTTCAATTCTACCTATATACAATACTATTTTATTGCTAGAATATTTCATTTTTAATTTAGAATTTACATGTTTAAAATACTCGATATCTATCCCAGTTGGAATAGTCACAGCATCTATACCGAATTCGTTTTTTATCTCAGATTTTGTTATATTGCTTGGGGCTATTACTACATCATTTCTTAAAAAATATCTTTTCAATATAATTCTACCTAATTTTTCGAAAAAATTATATATCATATCATTTTTGGCAACATAACTCAACATATAAAATATATCCATATGATAAGTAGTTATCATTGGCAAACCAGTTTTAATTTTTATTAATGCCGCTTTTATAGACATAAAACCAATGCCATGCACATGCAACAATTCTATTTTATTTTTACGAATAAATTTCAATATCTTAAAAAGATCAGGAAATATTGCTATTGTATATTCTGGATATTTAAAAGAATTTATAAATTTTAGATTTAAAATATGATTACCTTTTTCTTTGATAGGACCTATGAGATAAACTTCATTGCCGCTCTTTTCTAAATCCTCTTTTATACTTAAAATAGATACTATTTTTCCATTTACAATTGGTAAATAAGTATCTGTAAAAATCGCTATTCTCATTTACACATATTTTATATATGTAAATTAAATGCTTTTGAATATTCATTAAAAACAATATAATTTAATAATTTATGTTACAGATTACGAAATAGATAACTATAATTTAATTCCGGAATCTTTTAGAAATTGTAAATAATATTTCAAATCTTTTGCTATAGCAAAAATTGCATTTTTTCTAGAACTCATAAAAATTGAAGGTTCTCTAAAACATTCAAGAATACAATCATCACAATTCTCTGTTAATTCATTCTTAGTCATGCATGGATATACTATACCGTCCCAATCAATATAAAGAATCTTTTTTCCTCCAAGACATGGATATTTAGTTTTTTTTTTATCCAAAAAATCTATCACAGTTTCAAGGAACAGTGTATTATTAATTATATTTGAATATTTTTTTTTCATTTTTAAAATATCAATTATTATATTTTTAAGTTCTTTATCACTGAAATTTGTATCATCTCCACCAATATGAAAACTTGTGTCTTTAATAACCATTGGTGTACATATCAATACAAAAATAGACATTTTTTGAAAGAATTCTACAACATGTTCAATATCTTCGCAATTAGTTTTTCTGTTTATAGTGCAAATTACACATGTTGGAATTTTTTCTTTTTTAAGATTTTTAATCGCAGACAATGATTTATAAAATATATCTTTATGCCCTGCTATATCTTCAAATTTCAAAGGATCCATATTATGAAAAGAAACACTTACATTATCAATGTTCATCTTAGATAACTTTTTTGCTGATATTTTATCTATCAAAGTTCCATTTGTAGGAAAAAAAACAACAAATTTCAATTTTTTTGCGTATTCAAGAATTTCAAAGAAATTTGGATGAAGCATTGGTTCCCCGCCAGTTAGTTGCAAATAATTAAACCCCCGTTTTTTAAGATCCAATAAAATAGATTTAGCTTTATCTAATTCTATGTTTTTTTTCTCTTTAATTTTCCATATTGAACACATACCACACTTACAATTACAATTATTTGTAATTGCAAAAAAAACTAACTTTGGATTAAATTTTATTGCCTCCTTAAAAAATTGATGCATAAGATAATTTATTGTACTTGAAATATTAATCTACAATATACTTGATTATTTAAATTAAAATTACCGCATTAATAAATATTTCATATATATATTATTTGCGTGCAACCAAAATATTCTATAATTATATGTGCTCTGAATGAAGAAAAAACAATTAAAAAAGTTATAGATTCTATTTCATCTGACATAAAATCAGTATCAGAGATAATTGTTGTAGCAAGTGGTTCAGTTGATAAAACATCAAACATAGCAAAAGAATGTGGAGCAAATGTAATAAATGATAACAAGGTTGGGAAAGGTTTTGCGATTAAAACAGGAATAAAAAACAGTAAAACTGATATTTTGATATTAATGGACGGGGACGGAGAAAGCGATACTAAATATATTCCAGAATTAA
>DAOWOJ010000008.1 GCA_030642125.1 Candidatus Aenigmatarchaeota archaeon
AATATTGTTCCTAAAAATATGGTTATAGATATTGGTTCAATTGGAAATGTTGATATAATAATTGAGAATTATTTGAATGAGAGAAAAGATATTGATATAAGGGTTAAGTTGAGTGGAAAACGTCTAATAATTGAACCTAGAAATAATATTATTTCAGATCCAATAAAATATTCTTTAGAAGAATTAAAAAAAGAAATACATCATAAAAAGATCAAAACAATAGCAGGAGAAAAAATAAAAAAATACATTTCAATAAAACCAAGTATAGCAGGAAACTATAAATTTAATATAAAAATAAATTCAAATTCTGAGATAATAAAAGTAAATGTAATGCAAAAAGGCTATAAAGGTGTCAAAACACCAGAATTAGATATTTATTGTTTTATTGTTGTATTAGTTATGTGTTGCATTGCGATATATAAGAAATTTAATGACTAACATGAATAAAAATAAATTTAAAAAGATTATTAAAGAATTAATTGAAAAAAAAGGAAGACATACTGAATTAATAAGTTTGTATATACCATCAAAATATCCATTAAATGAAATAATAAGTCTTGTTAAACAAGAATATGCATTAACAAAAAATGTAAAATCAAAAACTGTTAGAAAAAATGTTACTGATGCACTAGAAAAAATATCTCAACAACTTAAATTATATAAAACAACGCCTAAAAATGGATTAGCAATCTTTTGCGGAAATGTAAGCGAAAAAGAAGGACAACAAGATATACGATTATGGATAATAGAACCACCAGAACCAATAAAACAAAGATTATATTGGTGCGACCAAAAATTCTCTTTGGATAATCTAAAATCAATTATAGTAGAGAAAGATGTATACGGACTAGTGGTTATGGATAGAAAAGAAGTTGATATAGCAATTTTGAATGGAAAAACGATAAATATAATAAAACATATTGAATCCATGGTTCCTGGAAAAACAACAAAAGGTGGATGGAGCCAAGCGCGTTATCAAAGAATAAGAAAAGAATTATTGAACAATTTTTTCAAAGAAATAGCTGAAGCAATGGATATAGAATTCAAAGACAAAAATTTGAAAGGAATTTTAATGGGTGGTCCTGGAATGACAAAAGAAAGTTTCATATCAGGAAATTTCCTTACTAGTGAAACTAAAAGAAAAATTTTGGGCACAATGGATACAAACTACACAGAAGAAAATGGATTAGAAGAATTATTGAAAAAATCAGAAAACATACTAAAAGAAGCAGAAGTAATTAAAGAAAAAAAAATATGTGACAAATTCTTCAAATTGTTATCAATAAATTCTGAATTAGCAATTTATGGAATAAAAGAAGTTGAATTAGCATTGGAAAAAGGAATTATAGAATTATTATTAGTATCAGAAAAAATGGATGACACAAAATTGGAAATATTAGAAAAAAAAGCAAAAGAGATGTCAACAAATATAAAATTCATATCAACAGATACAAGAGAAGGAATACAATTATTCGAACTTGGAGGAATCGCAGGAATTTTAAGATATAAATTGTATTAATACTGTAAAAAATATTTGTGTTTCGAAAATAATAAATTATATATTAATGTTAACAACAATGGTTATATGAAAGCTTTATTGCTTTGCGGTGGAAAAGCTGAAAGACAAAAATGTCCTGATTCAACTGAACATTGTCCGAGTTCTATAATAAAACATCTAATTGTAATTAAAAATTTAACATTATTGGAATGGAATATTAATTTGTTCAAAAATAATGGAGCAAAAGAAATAATTATGTGCACTTCAAATGAAACAAATGATAAAATTGAAGAATTGATAGGAGATGGATCAAAATTTGGAATTAAAGTTAATTATTCAATTGAAAAAGAAAAACTTGATACTGCAGGAGCAATTAAAAATGCTACAAAATTTATAGAAAATGAAAAAAACTTTTTTGTTGGATTTGCTGACCAAATAACAACAATAAATCTAGATAAGATGCTAGAATTTCATATTAAAAACGACGCAAAGGTAACTATGTCATTGATAAGACCAAACTGTCAATATGGACATGTCGTTTTAAACAACAAAAACATTGTTACAAATTTTAGAGAAAAACCTTTATGTAATAATTTCATAAACGGTGGATATTATGTACTAAAAAATGAAATTTTAGATATCATTCCAAAAAAAGGAAATTTTGAAATTGATGTGTTACCAGGATTATCTAAACAGAAAAAAGTTTATGGATACTTATTCTCAAATTCATTATGGTTTGGAATAGATTCTAAAAAACATAAAAAAGTGGCAGAAGATGCTTTATCAAAAATCCAACAGTGAGAAATTGAATAATAGAGTTTTGATATTATGTGCACTTACTTATACGAATAACGTACCGCATATAGGACATCTTATAGGCTCTCATATTCCATCAGATATATTTGCAAGATATTGTAGACTTAAAAAATATGAAACGTTATTTATCGGAGGATCAGACGAAAACGGCAGTCCATCAGAAATAGCATCAATTAGATTAAATATAACACCAAAAAAATTATGCGATACATTATATGAAATACATAAAAAAGTGTACAATTGGTTCGATATTTCATACGATAATTTTTCTAGAACATCAATAAAATTGCATCATGACACTACAAAAGAATTTTTCAAAAAAATATACTCAAATGGATACATATCAGTGCATAAAATGAAATTACCATTTTGCAAAAAATGCGATTTATTTTTATCAGATAGATTTGTTGAAGGTGAATGTCCTTATTGTGGATATGAAAATGCTTCAGGGGATCAGTGTGAAAAATGTTCCAAATTACTTGATCCTGATCAATTGCTTTATCTAAAATGTAAAATATGCAAACAAAAACCGGAATTTAGATATGTTGATCATTTGTTCTTCAATTTGAACGAACTATCAGATGAACTAGAAAAATGGTTGAAAAACAATAAAAACATGAGCAATCAAGTAAAAAAAACAGGTTTAGCATGGATAAAGGAAGGATTGAGATCTAGATGCATAACGAGAGATTTAAAATGGGGAGTACAAGTACCGCTAAAAGGATTCGAAAATAAAATATTTTATGTATGGTTTGATGCAACAATAGGATATATTTCATCAACAAAAGAATTTTTCAAAAAAAATGATAATATCGAAGAATGGAAAAAATTTTGGTTAGACAAAGAAACAAAAATATATAATTTCTTAGGAAAAGACAACATTCCATTTCATACAATTTTCTGGCCAGCTATGTTAATCGCACATAAAAACATTAATTTACCATACAATGTTATAGGAATACAATATTGTAATTATGAAGGAGAAAAGATATCTAAAAGTAAAGAATGGGGAATTTTTACAGAAAAATTGATTAATTGTGATACTAATTCTGATATATGGAGATTTTATCTAACATTTTTAATATCAGAAACAAAAGATACAGAATTCAAATGGAAAGATTTCCAAAATAGAATAAATAATGACTTAATTTCAAATATGTGCAATTTTATATACAGAACTTTGAGTTTTGTTTGGAAAAATTTTGATGGAAAATTAACTTATCATGAAAAAAATAGATTACATTTAACTATTGATGACAAGAAAATACTAAATATTATTGAAAAATCTGATTCTCAAGTCGGTAATTTAATACAAAATATGAAATTTAGAGATGGTTTATCAGAAATTCTATTGATATCTAAACATGGAAACGTTTATTTTCAATCAGAAGAACCATGGAATTTGATTAAAAATGACAAAGAAAGATGTGAAAATGTATTATTTTTATGTACTTCTCTTTGTAAAACTATATCTATTTTGCTGGAACCATATCTCCCAAATTTCTCAAAACAAGTTTTGGAACAATTGAATTATAAAGGAAAAATATCATGGGACATTGCAAAAAAAATTAATTTTAAAGAATCATACAAAATAAATAAACCAAGCATAATATTATCAAATATAAATAATGAAAAAATAAAATATCTAAAAAACATAGTAACAAAACCGACTCCGTTAAAAGATTTAATACAAAATGGTGAATAAATGGCAAAAAGAAATAGACCAAGAAGAGGATCATTGGCATATAAAACAAAAAAAAGAGTAAGTAGACTGCATCCAATTATAAGCTCTTATCCATCAGCTAGTGGATTGCTCGGATTTGCTGGATATAAAGCTGGAATGATACATGTTGTAGTTTTGGATGAAAGAAAAAATTCTGCAACAAAAGGTGAAGAAATTGTATTACCAGCAACAGTTTTGGACTGTCCAAAATTGATAGTTATAGGAATTAAATGTTATAAGAGAACAGCATATGGCAATAAGTCTAGTTCAACTATTTGGAGCGAGAATATAAATGAATATAAAGATCTTGAAAGAATCATGAAATTCAAGAAATCTAATTATAAAAAGATATCTAAAATAGATGAAAAAATTGATGATTACTCTGACATTAGATTAATAGTTATAACTCAACCAAGGAATTCAGGTATAAGGAAAAAAACACCAGAAATATTCGAACTTGGAATCGGAGGCAATATAAAAGAAAAATTATCATTATCCAAAGAAAAATTAGGAAAAGAAATTAAAATTTCTGATGCATTCAGACAAGGAGAATTTATTGATTCAATCTCAGTCACAAAAGGGAAAGGAACACAAGGCGTGATAAAGAGATTTGGAACAAGGAGATTACCAAGAAAAGCAAAAGGAAAAAGAAGACATATTGGTAGTTTAGGTGCTCGTACTCCACAAAGGGTAAAATGGACTGTTCCACAAGCTGGACAACTTGGATTGCAAAATAGGACTGAATATAATAAACATGTACTAAAAATTGGGAAAATTCCAGGAGAAATAAATCCAACTTCAGGATTCAAAAACTATGGTTTAATTAAATCAGACTATATTTTGATAAAAGGTAGCGTATCTGGTCCAAGTAAAAGACTAATAAAAATCAGAAAAGGTATAAGATCAACAAAATATCAACCAACGCAAATAAAAGAGATCATATTATAATTCAATTATGAACAAGAGAGCATTTTTTTTATCTTTAATAATAACTTTAATATTATTTTTTTGTTTCAATTTATTGAATGTAGATGCTAATGATACAGAAGAACAAGACAATTCAAACAAGATAAAAGTATCACTAGATAAAAATATTTATAAAATCAATGAAACAGTTAAAATAACTATTTCATTTAAAAACAACAAGAAAATGAAAATCATAACTCAAATAAAAAAGAAAGATGTAAAATGGCAAGAAACTAAACGATTTGAGCACAAAACACAACATATAAACGAATTTAGAACATTGAAATTTGAATATTCAACAAAAGAAATAGGAAAATATAAAGTGTATTCCAAACTAAATTTAAATGGAAAAAGAATTAAATGGAGCTCAAAACAATTTGAAGTGATAGAATGATAGAAACCGAAGAAGAAGCAATACAAAAGAATTGGATCAAATCCTCAATGTTTATAGAACTCTTAGCTGTAAATAAAGAACATACTGAAAAAGTTTTGACAGATCATATAGAAAAACTAGAAAAAGAAAAAAATATATTTTTATATAAAAAAAGGTTCGGAGATACAAAAAAAACAGAATTCCGTATTAAAAGTGATAAAAAAATAAATGGATATTCACAAATAGTAGAAGTTAAATTATTTGCAAAAACATTCGAAGATTTATTAATTATAGTAATAAAATATGGACCATCGTCTATAGAAATTTTTGGACCAAATAAGATCCAATTAGATATGAGACAAGCACAAGGAATATCAAATACTATTGCAGACTTAATCCATAAATTCGCTCAGATTGGTATTGGAGGAATTTTGGTTACACAAAGATGATAATAGTATGAAAATCATAATTTCAACAATTATAGTTCTTTTAATCTTGATAACAACTGTAAGCGCCGAAATTGAATATCAAGAAATAAGCATAGATATAGATCAGAATGGAGTTATTGAAGAAACAATTTCTCTTGTATTCAAAGATCTGGAACAATTCAATTATCATATAATTGACGCAAAAATAAATGATTTAAAAATAAACAAATATGACCTTGATGTACAGTGCACAGTAAATGAAAAAGAATTTGGATCAGATATATTCTGTTCAATAAAAAATGCGGATAAAAATAAACATAAAATTGATTTTAAATTCACAAATGATCAATATATTAAAAAAGACAAAGGAAATTATTTCTTTGAAATAAACCACAAATCATCGTTTTCAGTTAATAAAACATTTATAGAAGTTAAATTACCAGAAGCAGCAGTCTTGATGAAAAATCAAGAACTTTCATTATATTCTTATGATTCAGCATATTTTCCTGATGATGTTGTAAAATCTAGCGATGGAAGAAGAATAATACTATATTGGGAAAAAAATAAAATAAAAGAATTTGAAAATATAATGGTTTTTGTTGGATTTGAAAAGATCGAACCATCATTCAAAATAGTATTTCTAGTATCAATGATAATTTTATTTATAATTATAATTGCAATGTTCACTAAAAAACCAAACAAAAAAAAAGAGATACTATTTTCAATATTAAACGAAAACGAAAGAAAAGTATTAAATATAATAACTAAACATAATAAAAAAATTAATCAAAAAACTATAGCTAAAGAAAGCGGTTTTTCGAAGAGTAAAATAAGTAGAATAGTAAAAAATTTAGAAGATAGGAATATTATAGATAGAGAAAGAATTGGTAGAACTGTGTTTGTAAACTTAAAAAAAGATATAAAAATGGATTAGATTAAAATTATAATTTTTAGTGAATTTATTATATTAAAAATTGTATTAAAAAATACAATTGAATAACATTTATAAATAACTGATATTTTTAAATACTTTTAGATATATTAATTACTATTAAGTAAAATACAATTAAAAACAATGTGAAAAAAATGGGAAGTAAAATAGATAAAAGACGTTCTGATATAGATGCATTTGTATGTTATTTTAATGAATTTAAGATAAATCGACATTTTGTAGGAGCAATGTCAGAAAAAGGAAATATCCTTGCTGATTTAGAAAAACATGACGAAGCAATGGAATGTTATTGGAAAGCATTGGAGAAAGATCCAAATAATGCCACTCTGTGGCACAAAACTGGTCTTTCATATTACAAATTAGGGGAAAAAGAAGAAGCGATGGAATGTTATGATAGAGCATTGGAGATAGACTCGAATAATACTATTACATTGCAAGACAAAGGAGATGTCCTTTTCAGTTTAGGAATGCCTGTAAAAGCGATGAAATGTTATTCTGAAGCAAAGAAAAATGATATTTATGGAATAAAAAATTGTAATTAATAAACATGGTTTAAGAAAATATAAAAATACAATAGGCTGTCATAATAGAATACTGAACATAGATCAGGATTTCTATAAAGTGAAAAATCTTTCACTCTATCATATAGAACTCTCATAAAAAGAATTAAAAGAACTGGAAAAACTAAGAATTGAATTATCAATATAATAATGTCTCAATACTTAATTATTAAACAATTAAAAAAATAATTGAGGAAAATATGATAGGAGCAAATGCTGAAAGAGAACTATTAAAGTTATTCTGGAAAAATGATATTGCATGCGTTAGGATAGCTGGTTCAGGTGTCTCAAAATTTCCTTGTCCAGATTTATTAGCAGGAAATAAAATAAAAATATTAGCAATAGAAGTCAAATACACAAAAAAAAGTAGAAAATATATAAGAAAAGAACAAATGAATGAATTAATCTCATTTTCAAATATTTTTGGAGCTTTTCCTATTATTGCAATAAAATTTGATATAAAAAAATCAAGAGAAAAATGGTTTTTCTTTGAACCAGATGATATGATAAAAACAAAACAAAAAAATTTTATGATAGATGTTGTTAAGGCGCAAATAATCGGAACAAAATTTGAAGAACTATTCAATTAATCAAAATATATCATCAAAACATATTTCCATGCAAGTAACAGGATATTTCCATTGCCAATTCTTCAATACTACTGGTCGCAATTCTCCAATAAAACCAATCTTTTTATTATCCAATAAAATATCTCCAACGCGTCCATCTATAAAACTGCTATGTTTTGAATATTTCAATTCATATTTTTTATTTGTTAATTTCATTAAAAAATCTAATACTCGTTTTATATCAGTAAAAGTTGTTCTTGAATCAGTGATCAAAACAGCCAATTTTGTGACATTTCTATAACCAGTATCTGTTTTATCATCTCTTGTGCAAACATCATTTATCTCAAATAATTTCATTGGTAAAACATGTGATTTATTTGATACAACACAACGCATAATCTCTGGAATAATCCATGTACGCATAATATTGCTTTCGTTTGATTTCGAGTTTGAAAGAACAATCATTTCATCTGATTCAATATTCATATTTGTATATTGATATTTTTTATTCGAAAGAGATAACGTAAAGCATTCAACAAATCCTAGACCTATCAAACCATATTTAATAAAATTTATGTCCTTAGTTTTTTTTAATGAACTACCTACAGTATAAACGCATGGAGATTCAGGTTTTATATTATTGAATCCATATGCTCTACCGACATCATCAATTAAATCTACTTCATGTAATATATCTGTTCTGTAATAAGGAATCAAAACATTTACTAATGATTCATTTGAATTTTCAATTCCATGTCCCATCATTTTCAATAATGATATAACCTCTTTTGATTTCAATTTCAGACCTAAAAGCGTTTCAATATTTTTTAAATTCAAAACAGCTTTTCTAGAATTTGTATTTGGAGTTGTATCTGTCTTTTTTTTATATATGATTTTTACAGAAAATAAACTTCCTCCAATATCAAAAAACATAGCACTCAAAATATTAATTATTTGATGAACTTTGACAAAATTTGTTCCAGTGACTTCAATGAATATATCAGTTGTATTAGAATCTATTTTACCAATATCTTCAGAATTTATTATAGGTGGCATTGATAATACTCTATTTTTTTGATCCATGAGCACAGGATATCTCTCAAAATCATTCAACAAAAAACTAAATTTCTTTCCTGTTTCATGTTTTTTAAGTATATCAGAACCAGTCATATATGTATCATATCCTAGCGGTTTAAAAGAAATTTCATCTGGTTTCTTAGAAAGATACATTATTGGAGAACATATTTTATTACATGGATAAATTCCAATAGCCGATATCTTTCTATTTCTGCAAAATGTTGAATGAAGCTTCTCTTGAGCAAAAATTATATCCTTCAATATATCTTCATTAATATTGATGCCTTTTACAACAGCCGCAGATATATAAGGTCTAATATTATTAACACTATTATCAACAAAAATCTCGATACCAGATTCCTTTGTTGTATATTTTATAACTTTATTGTCAATTCCAAGATATTTTTTCAACGCTCTAACTAAACCATACTTAGATATCATATCAGGACGATCTGGTGTTATCTCAATAAACAATTCATTGTTTTTATAATCATCAAGTTCCATGCCATATGAAAATAGCATTTCTTCTATTTCTTTAATATTGAATTTTCTATTAATCAGATTTTCAAAATCATTTAAATTTAATTGTAATATTGGCATTAAAACACATCCACTTGTTTATTCGAATAACCACTAACAAATTCTAGATCACAAGAATGACCAAGAATTTCTCTTATATTATCAACATCATAGAAAAGCATAGCCAATCTTTCCAAACCAAGACCCCATGCAACAATATTGTCTCTTATACCATATGGAGAAACAGATTCAGGTCTGAAAATACCACTATTTGCAACTTCGAACCATTTATTCAATGATTTATGATAAGCAAAAACTTCCATGCTAGGTTCTGTATAAGGGTTATAACCTGGTTTAAATTTTATTTTTTTAATTCCAAAAAATTTATAAAATTCTCTTAAATAATACATAAGATGTTTCAAATTCAGATTATCTGCCAACACAAATCCTTCTATATGATAAAATTCAGGTAAATGAAATTTATCTAATGTTTCATTTCTAAACACTCTACCAATGCAAAACTTCTTTGATGGTTTTTCGATATGTGAATAAAAATTTCTATATGAAATAGATGTAGTATGTGTTCTTAATAATAATCGTTTTGCAATTTCAGCATCCCATTTATATCCATATCCGGTTGATTTTATTTCCCATCCATTTTCATGCACTGATTTTATTTTATGAATAAAATCATTTGATGGTAGATTTCCCTTTTCATCTAAATAAAATGTATCTTGAACATCTCTAGATGGATGATCCTGCGGAATGAACATACTGTCCATACACCAAAATGTCGTTTCTATCCAAGGACCTGTCACTTCTTCGAATCCCATTGAAATAAACGCTTCTCTAACCAAACCCATTATATAACATAAAGCATGCTCACGACCTCCGCTAATAATAGGTACTTGAGATTTTATATCATATTTTCTAAATTTTTTATTTTCCC
>DAOWOJ010000026.1 GCA_030642125.1 Candidatus Aenigmatarchaeota archaeon
AAGACATGTTATGAATACCATCATTATAACACTTATTATAGACGTTAATTCAAATGTCATATTTGATATGATACCAGCTACTCCTATTACTCCAAGCGTGTTGAATATATTGCTACCAACTAAATTTCCTGCTGATATCGCATGATATTTATGTTTAGCGGCTGTTAATGATGTAGCTAATTCTGGTATTGATGTGCCAAATGCTACAATAGTTATTCCTATAATCCAATCTGATACACCAAATATTTGAATAATGTTAACTGCTGAATTAATTAATAATTGTGCGCCAAGCACTACCAGAAACGAACCTATAATAAATATTATTCCATGTATTTTTTTTGCTTTCCCTGTTGAAATATTTTTTGTGTTTGGACATTCTTTTTTTACAAGTAACATAGTTATATAAAATATCAACATTGAAACCAAAATTATGCCTTCTAATCTTCCTATCTGCAAGTCGACTATAAATAAACTAAATACAATTGTTCCGATCAATAAAAAGGAAAAATCTCTTTTTATTGACTTTTTTTCTGTTTTTATAGGATAAAGCATAGCGCATAATCCAAGAATTATTCCTAAATTGATTATATTTGATCCAACGATATTTGCAACAGCTATGTTTCCAACACCATTTATTGCTGATATAATCGATACAACAAACTCTGGCGCTGATGTGCCAAATGCGACAATTGTTAAACCTATAATGATATGTGGTATCCCAAAATGATTTGCTATTTTTATAGCTGATTCAACAAGCCACTCAGCACCTTTCCAAATCATTATTATTGATATCGGAAAAAGCACCAGAGATATAAAAATATTCATGTTAATAACACGTGTTGTAACTTATAAAATTTATTTTATATCTATTTTTTTTTCTTTTTCTTTAGATTTTTCTTTTAGCATTAGTTTTATGTTTAAAACACCGTTTTCAAACTTTGCTTCAGTATTCTCTGTAATTATTTTATTATTCAATCCAATAAGTCTTTTTAATGTTCCTGTTGATCTTTCTCTCTTGAAATAATTTTCATTCTTTTCTTCAACATCTTTTTCTTTGCTTGCTGATATTTCTATACTATTTTCAGTCACTTTTAAATTTATATTGTCTTTTTCAAACCCTGGTAAATCCGCTTTTATTATGTACTCTTCGTCTGTTTTGCTTATATCTATTGGTATTCGCATTGATAGATACGGAATTTCAAGTGCTTCTGGTACCTTAAAAAATTCTCTAAATTGATTATGTACAAATGGCCAATTTTCTTCTAATAACGAACTTTTTTTGCTTTTTTTCATATTATCCCTCCTTTTTTTTTATTTAGTTTTTATATCAGATATATGAAAATAATTAGTTGAAAAAGACAATAATCATAAAAATAAATATATAAAAATGTAATATAATTTTCATCAATACGCGATAAATATCAATTGCTTTGGGTTAACATTGTCCAAAAGCTAATTGTTCCAATCGTTGCATTACATAATAATGTAAGTTGGTTAATTATGAAAATATATATTTCTTGTAATGGTTTTGGTTTTGGTCATGTAAGAAGATGTCTATGTTTTGCAAATGAATTGAAAAAAAATAATTTGGTTATATTTTCTTCTTGGGGACTTGCTGCAGATTATATTAGAAAAAATGGTTTCAGATGTTACGAATTGCCTACTATTAAAAAAGAAAAAAACAAGTTTACAAAATTTTTAAAGTCAATTTATTTTCCGATTGAAATTAAACCATTTTTGAAACAGATTAAAATAGAAAAAAGAATTATTAGAATTGAGAAACCTGATATGGTTATATCAGATTGTAATTTTGCACATGTAATATCAAGTAAAATGAATATCCCAAATTTTTATATAACAAATCCTTTAATGAATTTTTCAGAAAATAAATTTATAAAAAAATATTTTCAAAAATATCTAAACTTTGTATTATCTAGCGCCGATAAGATTATTGTGAGTGATTTTCCTTCTCCGCATTCAATAAGCGAACCATTTAAATATTTTAAAAAGAATTTTGCTTCTAAAATTAGTTATGTTGGTCCTTTGATTGGAAGCTTACCAGAAGATTATGCATCTAAATCGAAATTGAAAAAAAAATTAAAAATGAAAAAAATTTGTTTTATTTCTATTTCTGATACAAAATCATCAATATTAGAAAATGAAGTTTTATTTCAGTTGAATAAATTGTCAAATTTGCGTGATTGGTTTTTTTTAATTGAGTCGTCAAAAAAAGATAAATTAAAATATAAAAATATGAGATATGTCCGTTATTTGGATGATATAAATTATTTTTTAAAGGCTTCTGATATTGTAATATCTGATGCTGAATATTCTAATGTTTGTGATATATTGGCATTTAGTAAAAAGAGCATTTTGATACCAAGATCAGATAACGCAGAACAAAAATATTTAGTAGACAAACTTGAAAAGAAAAATTTATGTAGAAAGATAAACTTTGTTGAAATAAATAAAAAATTAAAAAACATGATTTTAGATGTATATGATAATAAAAACATGGAAACTAGTATAAAGAAATTTTCTAGGATGTATAAAAAATATAATGGTATTGATAATATTATAAATCTGATAAATAAAGAGATGTAGATGTCATTGAAGATTGTACTTGATTTTCTATTGTTTTTTTATATTTATTGTAATAAGAAAACCAATTTAGAAATAGTTCAACTTTTTAAGTTATCACATCAAATATAAATGCCGGGATAGCGAAGAGGCTTAACAACGCTAAGAAGCGCCGGATGTTAGGCGGAACTTGAGCGGATCTTTTGATTCAATGATAACACGAATTATTTCGTGAAACAGAGATCCGGTTCCATTTTGGATCGTGGGTTCGAATGTTATTTTTTTTGTAAAGTAATTGAAATTCCCACTCCCGGCGTTTATATTATGTATAGTTGTCAAAATGTTCACATAGTATATATAGTATTCATATAATGGAGAAAGATAGTTCAAAACAAATATCAATTTTTGTAATTATATATATCGATCCTTAATAAAATATTGATGGTTTTATGACTGAATTAGAAATTCAAATTTTGAAAAAAAAAATAAGTAAATTAAAAGAGAAAGAAACGTATTTTCATGATATATTTTTGGCTTCTCCTGTTGCTCTATTTCTTGTTGATTTAGATGGAAAAGTGATAGATTGCAATCCAGCTATGGAGAGATTGAGTTGTAAAAGAAAGGAAGATATAATAAATTTTCCTGTAGAAACAAGTTATATTAAAACAAATGGAGATGTCATTAGAAAAAAATTGGTCGATGAAACTATCAAAAAAGGTTACGTTCATGAATTCGAAGCATATTTTATAAGATTTGATGGAAAGAGTTTGCCAGTAATAGTTAACACAGCTTTAATTATGGATAAAGGGACACCATCTTATATTGTTTGCTCTGCTTCTGATATAATGAAATTAAAAAAATATGAGAAAGATCTTAAGAAGGTTATTTCAATATTCGGGAAAACTTTATCTATAGCTTCTAAAGGAAATTTGACTGTAAAAATAGATTTAAAAAAAATTGGAAAAAAATATAGATTAATTGCAGAAAATATAAATGATATGATTATGGCCATAAGATTGCGTGAGGCTGAATTATTAGGTAGCTTGGATGCGCTTAGAAATAGAGAACAAGATTTAATGAAATCTAAAGTTTCAGTTAAATATTTTAAAGATTATTCAGAGAAGGTGTTGATGTTAGCAGAAGGATGGGGTATGGGAAATGTTTTTAAAAGGAAAATGAAAGAATGGGAAAAAAAGAGTAATGAGTAAATTTCATTCTGCTTTAATTTTGTTGATTATTTTATCAATTATTGTAATATTTTATGTTTTATCATTTTTTAATGAGTCGAATTCTGAACATATTTTTATTGATAATGTCCATGGACAAAAATTTGTTACAAAGGTCATAGATGGTGATACAATAATTGTAGAAGGAGGATATTCTGTAAGATTATTGGGTATAGATGCTGATGAGAGAGGATATGTTTGTTACAAACAAGCAAAATATAGACTAGAACAACTAGTATTGAATAAATATGTTTATTTAGAATCCGATAAAGAAAATAGAGATATATATGATAGGTATTTAAGATTTCTTATTTTTGACAATGAAAACATAAATGTAAAATTGATTAAAGAAGGATTTGTTGTAGCTCGTTTATCAGATGAAAATATGAAATATGCAGCAGATATTACAGAAGCAGAAAAATATGCTAGAGAAAATAAGATTGGTTGTAAATGGAAAAATATTTATTATTCGCAAGATATAGAAGGAAAATATACATGGAATAATATGATTGACAATGCTGTGAATGCTTGCGATGCAAGAAAACACATTGGAAAAGAAATGATTATACAGGGAAAAATTATGCATATTCATAAAAGCAAAAATAATAATGTATTCTTTAATTTTGGAGGATCTAATAAAAATCAGTGTTTTACTGTTGTTGTATTTCATTATGATTTAATTAATTTTCCAGTAAATTTTCAAAATGATTATAAAGGAAAAGTAGTTAGAGTTAGTGGAACTATAAAAGAATATAATGGAATTCCAGAAATTGTTATTAGTCCTGAATCACAAATAGAAATAGGAAACCCAATTTTATAAACCGTTCCCTTATAAATTTTAATTATAAAATAACGTTATTTGATTGAGTTCCGTTTTTTATATATTATATTTCCAACTTTTACAATTTCCATAAATATAAATGTTGAAAATGCGGCTGAAATACAAATTAATATGTCCATTATTCCTAATGTTGTAAGTCCAAATGCATTCTGTAAAGTTGGTACATATAAAACTGCAGCCGAAACAAAAGTTATAATTATTGTTGAAATAATCAGCCATTTGTTGTTAAATATTTTAGATTTAATTATTGGTTCTTCAAGCGATTTAAAATTGTATGTATTAAATATGACCATGCCTATTATTGTTGTAAATACCATTGTTCTGGCTTTTTCAATGTTTGTGAATGGATCATATGTTACAAATATTAAAAATGCAACCAAAGACATGAATATAGACAAGCTAAATACCAAAATAGAATTTTTTTTGGTTAATATTTTTTGTTTTGGTTTTCTTGGAGATTCTGACATAATATTCTTTCTGGCTTTATCCATACTCAATGCTATTGATGGCATTTCTTCATCGAACATGTTTATAAATAGAATTTGCAGTGTTAGCAATGGTAAATATTCAAATCCTAATAACACAATACCAAGAGATATTATAATAACTTCTGTAAAGTTTCTTGATATTAAATAACAAGTGAATTTTTCTATATTTTCGTATATTGTTCTCCCTTCTTTTACTGCTTTTACTATGTTTGCGAAATTGTCGTCTTGTAATATCATATCACTAGATTCTCTTGTTACATCTGTTCCTTTTATCCCCATTGCTATTCCGACATTAGCTTCTCTTATAGCTGGAGCGTCGTTTATTCCATCTCCTGTCATTGCGACGATATGGTTCATATTTTTTAGAGCTTTTACTATTTTTAGTTTGTGTTCAGGTTTTGTCCTTGCGTAAATTGATATTTTGTCAACAATTCTATTGAATTCTTTTTCATTTAATTTATCTAATTTTTCTCCTGTTAATATTTTTTTATTTTTATTAAATAATCCAATTTGTTTTGCTATAGATTTTGTAGTTATTTCATTATCACCTGTTATAATTATAACTTTTATTCCAGCTTTTTCGCACATTTTTATTGATTCTTTAACTTCTTTTCTAGGTGGATCTATCATTCCTATTAATCCTAAGAATATTAAATCTTTTTCAATATTTTTTTGTGCAGTTTCTTTCCTTGTTTTTTTGTATGCAATTCCCAATACTCGTAATGCATTATTAGCAAATTTTTTATTAATTTTCAATATCTTTTCAATATCTTTTCTTTCAAGTTTAATTTTTTTATCATGTTTTTGAATGTATTTACAATTGCTTAATATTACCTCAGGTGCTCCTTTTGAAAATATTATTTTTTCTTTTGCATTTTTATGTATTGTTGACATAAGTTTTCTTTCT
>DAOWOJ010000043.1 GCA_030642125.1 Candidatus Aenigmatarchaeota archaeon
GTATTAAATTATGAATAAACGTATTAGTTCTAAAAGTTTCGAATATTGATAATAAAAGACCAATTGATATAGCTATAAGCGGATTCATAAATACTCCAAATGTAACTCCGCATGTCATCCATATTGTAATGAAATATAAAATTTTCCAAATAAGTATTTTATTTGTTTTGACTAATATGAGAATAAGAAATGTTCCAATTAACATCCAAAATATTACAAATATAAATGACGATATTCCAGACATTTCTGGAATAGGTCCAATAGCAGTATCAGAATATTGCAATACAATTTTATCTTCTATTTCTTTAACAACAGTATTTTCATTGAGTACAATCAAACCAAATATCTGAATGCCAAAAAATAATAAAACAATTACACAAATTATCTCTAAATTATGTTTCATAATTATTTTTATATTTCAAAGTTAATTAATATTTATTATGACAATAGTTGATCAAATACATATTAACAAATTTTAATATATCTGCAGATGATATGAAAAAGTAAATAAATAATATTATTTTTAATAGAAATATTATAAAATCTTTAAATGGAAAACAAACAAATATTTAGTGTGTAAACATGATAAAAGTCGCTATAAATGGATTTGGAAGAATAGGTAGGAATGTATTAAGAGCAGGTTATTTAAATAATAAAATAGAATTTGTCGCTATAAATGATTTATCTGACGCTAGAACATTATCTCATCTTTTGAAATATGATTCTGTACATGGAAAATTTGATGCAAAAATTGGAGTCAGAGGAAATAATATATTGGTTGACAAAAAACCTATAAAAATAACTTGTTTAAGAAATCCTGAAGAATTACCTTGGGATGAATTAGGAGTAGATATAGTCATAGAATCTACTGGATTATTCAGAGATAGAGAGAATGCAGAAAAACATTTAAAAGCAGGCGCAAAAAAAGTTTTAATTTCAGCTCCAGCAAAAAATCCTGATGTTACAATTGTATTAGGAGTTAATGAAAAACAATATAAATCAAGAGAACATAAAATAATTTCTATGGCATCTTGCACTACAAACTGTTTGGCGCCAATGATAAAAGTTTTGAATGATAATTTTGGTTTAATACAAGGATTTATGACAACAGTTCACGCTTATACAGGAGATCAAATGATATTGGATGCCGTTAATAAAGATCTTCGTAGAGCTAGATCAGCTGCAATGTCAATTATTCCTACAACAAGCGGAGCAACAAAATCTGTCGGAATAATTTTTCCAGAATTAAAAGATAAATTGGATGGAATGGCATTTAGAGTTCCTACTGCAAATGTATCTATTGTAGATTTGGCAGCAGAATTAAAAAATGATACTAGTGTAGAAGAAATAAATGATGCTTTTAAGAAAGCGTCTAAAACAAATTTAAAAGGGATTTTATCTTGTGTTGATGAACCTCTTGTTTCTGTTGATTTTAATGGAAATCCAAATAGTTCAATAATAGATTGTAAATTAACAAAAGTATTGAACAATAACTTTGTTAAAATTGCATCTTGGTATGACAACGAATGGGGATATTCTTGCAGAATGATTGATGTGATAACAAAAGTACTGAAAAAAAGATAACATTTATTATTATTAATCAACAAATCATATTATGAGTTTAAATAATTTTTTTAATCCAAAATCAATATCTGTTATAGGCGCTAGTAAAAATAAAAAAAAATTTGGCTATGTCATAATAGAAAATTTGATTCGTGAATTTAATGGAAAAATATATCCTATACATTTAAAAGAAAAAAAAATTCTTGGGTTAGATTGTTATTCATCTGTTACTGATGTTAAAGAAAAAATAGATTTGGCTATTATAGTTATATCAGCTAATATGGTTCCAAACATAATAAAAGAATGTTCAAAAAAACACATAAAAAATATTATAATAATTTCTGGTGGATTTTCAGAGACAGGAAACAAAAAAGATGAACAAGTCATTAAAAAATTAATCAAAAAAAATAACATGAGAATAATCGGTCCTAATACAATAGGAATATACGATTCCTGTTCTGGTGTTGATACAATTTTCGATCCTGTATGCAGATTTAAAAGACCTACAACAGGATTCATATCTTTCATAAGTCAATCAGGAGCATTTGGCGCAGCAACATTGGATTTGGTTGCATTTCAAGGAATCGGTATAAATAAATTTATTTCTCTTGGAAACAAAATTGATGTTGATGAAATAGATATAATAAAATATTTGAGTAAAGATAAAAAAACTAAAGCAATAATTTTATATATAGAAGGAATAGATAATGGAAGAGAATTTATTAAAATCTGTAAAAAAGTATCAAAGAAGAAACCAATAATAGCTCTTAAATCAGGTAAAAGCAAAAAAACAAAAAATGCTATAATGTCTCATACTGGTTCATTGGCAGGTCATGCAAAAATTTATTCTGGAGCATTCAAACAATCTGGAATAATAGAAGTTGAGGAAAGTGATCAGTTGTTTGATTTTGCAAAAGCCTTTGCACAACCATTGCCAAAATCAAATAGAATAATGATATTAACAAATGGTGGAGGATTTGGTTGCATTGCCACAGATGAAGTTGATAAAAACAAATTAGTTATGGCTTCTCCGTATGAATCAACAATCAAAAACATTAAAAGTAAAATGCCAGATTATGCTACAATTTCAAATCCTATGGATTTAATTGGCGATGCGGATTCTGAGAGATATGAAATAGCTCTTGAAAACTTAATGAAAGATAACAACATTGATGGCATCATCGTTATAATATTGATGCAAATTTCAACTTTGTATCCAAATATAATTGATGTTTTATTGGATATCAATAAAAAATTTAAAAAACCGTTATTAGTTTGTATGATGGGTGGAAAATTCACATTACGTTACACAAAGATATTAGAAAAAAATGGTGTACCATGTTATTCTAGTCCAGAAAAAGCTGTTTCTGCATTTAAAATAATGGTATATTATAAAAATATATTAGAAGATTTCTAAATATGAAACTGTTTCATATAAGATATATATTTGAGCTTTATTAATCTTAATTATCAATCTATGAAATGAGATTAAAAAAATTGGAGGTGAAAAGAATGAAAATGAAAAAAATTGGAGCTGGTTTGATTGGAGTTCTTATGGCAGGTACAACATTAACTAGTGCAGTTTTCGCATCACAATCAGATTTATCTAATTTTCCATCACCATTTGTTAACGAAGGACGAGCAGATTATTTATTAGTTTTAGGATCTGGAGTAAGCTCTAGTACTATAGTTTCATGTACAGGAGATATCGGATCAACATTAGCTAAAGAAGTAACATTTATACCAGAGATAAAAGAATTAACTGAATTAGAAGAAATTACTGTAGATGGTGCAATACTAAATATGGAGATAGGAAAAGATGGATTATTAACTGATTTGATATTAACTCCTGAAGGAGCAATCGGTGGAACAGATACTGCAAGTTTCTTGAATCAAAAAGAAATTAAAATATATAAAGAAATTTTTACTGAAACAGAAAAAGTTATTATCAATTCTAAAAAACAATCTATGAGATATGACGAAACTAATAAAAATATGGATATTTACTTAAATGTCCCAACTAACACAATAAAATATACAGTCGAATTCGATAAACAATTGGATATAAACAAAATAATTGGAAATGAACTTTTATGGCTTGGTCAAACATACATAGTTGCATATGGTTCGAATACTAAAGAGATTAGATTAGCAAAGGAAGCACAAATGAAAATGATGGCAGCTGGTGAATCGCTTTCTATGAGCGGAATAAAAGTTACATTATTATCCTCTAGTGATAATAAAATTGTAGCTATGACAGAAAATGATGGAATATCACAAAAAATGATGATTAACAAAGGAGAATTAACAAAAGTTAACGGTATAGAATTTTATGTAAAAGATTCTGCTAATGATTATGCAGATTTGTATATCGCAGAAAGCAATAAAATGAAAATACTAAAAAACAATGATTTATATGAGGACGATGTTAATTGGAAAATAAACATCAACGCTAAAAACAATGATATTAAAGATGTTTCTTTGATATTTGATCCTTCTGAATCAACAAAAGTAACAGAAAGTAATGCTATAATTGCACCAGACAATTTCTTTAATATTAAATTTAAAGGAATAACCACACCAGAAAATATTGGTTTAACAATGACATCATATGGAGAAGGAAATATAATCAAATTTTCAGCACAAGATGAAGTATTTAAAATAACTGAATCATTGTCAGCTGATACAATTTACTATAATATTGACAATAAAAAATGGGTATATGATATTAAAAATACTACAGGAAACAAACAAGAATTAACAAGTATTAATCTTCCGGTAAAAATAAAACTTGACTCAATGAATACATTTAGCTTAGATGTATCCGGTATTAAATCATTTAAAGATAGTAAAAGAAAGATTGCAATTAAAAAAATTGAAAAAGAAGAAACTCAAGTAGAAAAATTAGCTGGTTTAATTTTAAATAAAGAAAAAACAGAAACAATGAAAAAGGATATAGACAGCTTGGTCGAATTAATTATAGACAGTGAAAAAGGTAAAAAGAAAGTTGATATAGATCACTTCTTTAACAGAATAACAAGAGAACGTAATGGTTTACTTGATAAAGGACTTTTACGAAGCAAAGAAGACATATATGAACATGGTATATTGGGACTAATACAAACAGGCGGTATTGCAGATACAATAAAAAACCACGGTATACTTGGTAGCAGACA
>DAOWOJ010000116.1 GCA_030642125.1 Candidatus Aenigmatarchaeota archaeon
TCATACGATATTTGAAAATTGGAGGAATTGCACATCTGCATTGTTCTAAGACAAAGAATTACATAAAAGGACATCTTCCTCAATCTATAGATGATTGGTTTGGAAATGGAATAAAAATATTAAATGAACAATTTGAAAAAGTATCTCAATATAATTATAAACTGAGGGTAAAATAAATGTCTAAATCTATAAAATCTATAATATCACACAAACATAGATATATTTATTTTTATGTTCCAAAAGTTGCTTGTACGTCAATAAGAAATTTATTGGCCATTGGAGATGGTCTTAAATGGTATCATCCATGGGATAAAATTCAAACTAAATTTGAATACATATATTTACAAAATTCAAATAATAAAAAATACAATAATTATTTTAAGTTTGCATTTGTAAGAAATCCGTGGGATAGATTAGTATCATGTTATTTTGATAAAGTTGTTGGTTCAAAGACAAAACCGGATAGTATTGCAATTAAAAATGGAGAATATATTCAATTTAAGAAACAATACAAAAAAAATTTTAAAACTATGACCTTTCCTGAATTTGTATATATGGTAACGGATCTTGATGAGAAATCTTCTAATGGTCATTTTAGATCTCAATACACTTTCATGAATACAGAAAAATTAAATTTCATTGGAAGATTTGAACAACTACAAGTTGATTTGAATGTAATTAAGAAAAAATTTGATTTATTGAATGATGTAAAGCATCTTCTAAAATCATCACATAAAGATTATAAAGAATACTATGATGAAAAATTGAAAAATGTTGTTGCTAAAAGATATAAAAAAGATATTAAATTATTCGGTTACATATTTTAAAAGGTGATATAATGAAAATAATATATTTTTCAGATCAATATACGTTTGATAACTATGGCACAAAAAGATCTATATTTGAAGAAGTGAGAGATAGAGGGTATGACATTGTTTGGATTGATAAGAGTAAGATGCCAACTATTTTATCTTTAATTAAAATACATAAACCAGATCAAATTTGGTTTGCACACTCTAACTTAAAAATTAAAGCTAAATTTAAAAATAAAATTAAGATTCCTATTGTTGGGTTTGGATTTAGCGATCCATATTACTTTTCTCCAGAAAGATTTAAAAGCTATGATGCTTATATAACAAATCACGATAAAACATTCGATATGTATAGCAAGAATATTCCTATGTATTATAATAAAACTGCTTGTGATTTTAAATATCACAAAAATTTATTACTTGAAAAGGATATAGATATTTCGTTAATCGGGTGCGGAATCCATCCAAGATTTAAAAATGGCTCTGAAAGAATTGGTATTGCCAAAGATATAAATAAAAATTTAAATTTTAATTTACAAGTTTATGGAAAAAATTGGTTTAAAGCGGCACATACTCACGGTCAAATAACAGGTGATGAATTTCTTAATGTGATTAATAGAAGTAAAATTGGTTTGGATATACAAGATATTTTTTCACCTTTAGCACATAGAATGTTTGAATATTCGGCATGTGCAGTTCCTGTTATTACAAGAGATAGAAGCGAAGTTTTTAAAGTATTTGAAAAGGATAAAGAGATTTTGACATATACAGATATAAATGATTTAAAAGAAAAATTAAATTATTATTTAAACGCTCCAGCAGAATTAAATAAGATAGGATTAAATGCGAATAAGAGATGTAAAAAAGAACATGATATTTCATTTAGAGTAGATGGAATTCTTAATTTTTTAAAAGATATAAAGAGGTTATAAGATGAATATTCTTATTATTGGATTTCAACGTAGTGGAACCACACTCCTTAGAAGATTACTTCAATTACATCCACAAGTTCGTAGAATTGAGCATGAGAGTTTTTTTCTAAATAAAATTCATGATAAACAAACATTGATACAACATGTGAGTCGAATAGGAATAAATCCACAAACAGATAATTGGGGTGAAAAAGTTCCATATTTTCCAAATATTAGAAAGATCCCTGTTTTTAAATATTGTGAAAATTGGAATAGATATTTTGGATCAAATAGTCGTATTCTGCATATTGTGAGACATCCTTATGATGTTGCATTATCGAATGTTAAAAAATTCAAACATATTAAGAGTTTAGATATGCCTATTAATTTATATAGGCGATCAGTTCCTTCATCTGTGATAAAACTTGCTAAAATGAAATCTGTTTATACATTTAAATATGAAGACCTATTAATTAATTCTGATGAAATGATGTTTAAAATATACAAACATTGTGGTTTGAAACCTGATATAAATTTTCGGAAAAAAATGAGAAAGATACAAAATTATAAATACCAAAAAATAGATTCAAGTAGAGCATTTTCATATCAAGAACAAAATATAAAATGGGAATATAATTTATCTGATGTGTTTGAAATCTTAAATGAGATTGATGGGGTTAAATATGAGTTGTAAAGATAAGGATTATTATAAATGTGATGACTGTGTGAATGCTTGGGATCTATCAAGAAACTACAGTTGTAATGAATCACCAAATCCTGTTACAGATTTGGAAAGGGA